>JBAVMD010000061.1:0-7462 GCA_049689695.1 Chitinophagaceae bacterium
TAACAAAAGCTGTATAATATTAATTAGCCGATCTCCACTACTTCCACATCAAATATCAGGTCTTTGCCTGCAAGCGGATGATTGGCATCCAGTATGATCACATCGTCTTTTACTTCTGCAATGATCACCGGAAAGCTCTGCCCATCCTGGCTGCGCAGGTTCAGCTGCATGCCTATTTCCGGCTGCATATCGGCAGGGAATTGCGACTTTGGAAATTCAATAACGTTCTCATCTACAGAAGGGCCATAAGCGTCCTCGGCGGGTATGTGTATCGTCTTTTTTTCGCCTGGAGACATGCCGACTACGCCTTCATCGAAACCCTTGATCACATTGCCTGCGCCTACCGTAAATTCAAGCGGGCTGCGGCCTTCTGAGCTGTCGAATGTAGTGCCATCTGTAAGTTTGCCGTGGTAGTGGACCTTAACGGTATCACCATTTTTCACTTGTTCCATTGTAATAAGTTTTGATTTAAAATTTGGCATCAAAACCTCGATTTCTATCGGCCTTACGGCTATACCACGGCTTCAAACTGAAGGGGATCGGAAAGAAATGAAGATTGAATGCGCGAAAGATAATTTATTTACGATTTCAACTAAAATATTTTATTGATCTTTGATTATGCTACTCTTTTTCCGCACCTCATTGCTTGCCACCTGTGTGGTGTATACGCTGGGGACTCCCCCGGCCCCTCCTTATAATCCATCTGCAAATAGCAAGCCGCTAACAACTGTGTATGCTGAGCCGGCTGCAAAGGAACCGGTACAAAGCGGGGCGGAAAGACTGGAAAAATACCTGCCGCTCATCAAAGGAAAGAATGTTGCCATTTTCGCCAACCAGACCTCCATGGTAGGTAAATCGCACCTGGTAGATACATTGTCGAAACTGGGCATTAATATCAAGGTCATTTTCGGACCAGAACATGGTTTTCGCGGTACAGCTGATGCCGGTGAAAAGATCGAGAGCACTACCGATCCAAAATCAGGCGCCCCTGTAGTATCGCTGTATGGTAAGAAAAGAAAGCCTTCGGCCGAAGACCTGAAAGATGTAGACATTATGCTCTTCGATATACAGGATGTAGGCGTGCGGTTTTACACTTACATTTCTTCATTGGAAGAATATATGGAATCTGCCATCGATCATAAAAAAGTATTGATTGTCCTTGACAGGCCCAACCCCAATGGTTTTTATGTTGATGGCCCAGTGCTCGAACCAGCTTTCAGATCCTTCATAGGCATGCAGCCGGTGCCTATCGTTTACGGCATGACCATTGGTGAGTATGCGAAAATGCTAGTAGGTGAAAAATGGTTCCGCGATTCTGCAATAAATGCAAGGGCTGGCGACCTGAAGCTCATCGTGATCCCCTGCGCCAATTATACGCACGAAACACTTTACGAGTTACCAGTGAAACCGTCGCCCAACCTGCCGGAGATACAATCTATCTATTGGTACCCTTCCACCTGTTTTTTTGAAGGCACTGTTTTAAGCGAAGGAAGAGGAACCGATAAACCGTTCCAGGTCTTCGGCCATCCTTCCTTGCCTGACACTTTGCATAAATTCACACCCACTTCCAGGGAAGGCGCCAAATCGCCCAAGCTGATGGACCAGGCCTGCTATGGTTGGAACCTCGCAAATACAAAAGAAGAAATACTGGCTAAAACTTTCAAGCGCATTCAATTAAAATATTTGTTGAACGCATACAAGATGTTCCCTGATAAATCCAAGTTTTTCCTTACATCTAAAACAGATCCCACGCCAGGAGATTATTTCTTTAATAAACTTGCGGGTAATGCCACATTGATGCAGCAGATCATAGAAGGGAAAACAGAATCTGACATCCGCAAAAGCTGGGAACCGGGATTACGGAAATTTAAAGTGATACGTAAGCGGTATCTTATCTATGCAGATGCGCCTTAGTAATGCATTATTTTTGCGCGCATGACTAATACCCCTCTTCGAATAGTTTTCATGGGTACGCCTGAATTTGCAGTTGCCTCTTTGGATGCATTGGTGAATGCAGGATTGAATATTGTCGGCGTTATCACTGCACCCGACAAACCAGCCGGCCGTGGCATGCAATTGCAGCAAAGCGCCGTAAAAAAATATGCAGTTGATAAGGGATTGAATATTCTGCAACCAGAGAAGCTGAAGAACCCTCAATTTCTCGATGAACTAAAAGCATTGAACGCAGACCTGCAGTTTGTGGTTGCATTCCGCATGCTGCCTGAATTAGTATGGAATATGCCGCCGCTGGGTACCATCAACCTGCATGCCTCCTTATTGCCGCAATATCGTGGCGCAGCGCCCATCAACTGGGCTGTGATCAATGGCGAAAAAGAAACCGGCGCCACTACTTTTAAGCTACAGCATGAGATTGATACCGGCAATATTTTATTGCAGGAAAAACTGGCGATTGGTGAAGATGAAACAGCAGGCGAATTGCACGACCGCATGAAGCTTGCAGGAGCCGGATTGCTGATAAAAACAGTGCAAGGCCTTGGTGACGGCAGCCTGAAAGAAACCCCTCAGGAATTCTTATCGGGTAACACGATCTTAAAACACGCACCAAAAATATTTACAGATACTTGCAGGATCGATTGGAACAAACCTGTTGATGAGATCTTCAACCTGGTACGCGGCCTCTCTCCCTACCCTGCCGCGTTTACGCATGTTGATGGAAAGCTGCTGAAGATTTTCAAAGCAACAAAGGAAAAAATATCTCCTGTTATTTCACCTGGTGAGTTTGATACAGATGGGAAAAGCTATTTCAGATTTGCTGCTACGGATGGTTATCTTTCTGTGAGTGAGCTGCAGATGGAGGGTAAAAAACGAATGAGCGTTGAAGATTTTTTGAGGGGATATCGAAAGTAGGAATTTATTGTTTGAGAGTTTCACGCAAAGACGGCTAAGGAAGCGCAGAGGCGCAAAGAGGCTTCGCCTTTTTTCTCTGTGAGAACCCGGGATTTAAAAAGGCGAAGCCTCTAGCCTCTATCTCCTTTCATACTTCTCCTTATATCCCGTAGCGCTGGTAATATAATCAAGCACAAGAATATCGTTGTTGACCAATTGCAGCATGGTCATCTGATAGGCTGGCCCAGGGCCACAATCCCAGTTAATGGTCAGGAATTCGCCTGATGTTTTGAAAGTTCCATTGCATTGGGACAATGAAGAAATAAGCGGTGGCTTGAAGATGTATGTGCTGTCGCTTTTAAATTCATACGATTGCTGTTCAGCCAAAGGTGTAGGCACCCAGGGAGTACCTATGCGGGAGGTTTCTATCATCGTCCATTTTCCAATAAGGCTGGCGCTGGCCGCAGTATTGCGATTTTTTTTGCACGATGCAAATGCAATCAAGCAGACTAAGGAGATAAGAAGAACTCGCATAAAGAACTTTTTGAACCTGACATGAATTTGCAGGCTTCCGTTGCGTAAGAGTAAACTTTTTATAAAAGAGGAACGCGGATTATCAGGATTGATCAGGGTTTTTTAGGATCAGTTGCTGTAAATGCTGAGCCGCTCTGAATATGACGGACAAATCCTGAAAAATCCTGACCAATCCTAATGATCCGCGTTCCCTTCTCTTAATATTTTACATCCACATTGAATTTATAAGCCCCCGCTCCCAATTCCGCGGCGGCCGCATCACTGAGGCGAATGGATAGCCCGGTGCTTTCTTTCATTTCAGGCAATTGGCCAAGCACTTTTGCATATACCGATCTCCGGGTAACAGGATGATCTACTTTTATAATGGTACCTACAGGCACATTGTTCATGAGCGCATAGTATTTTCCATCCTGCCAGCCGCTGGTGCTTTTAAAAATACCGGCTGTTCCGGTAGCGCCCCTGCTGCTTCCATCGAACTGCGAACGGAAATATCCGCCATTGTAATCGATGCTCCTGTTCACTGCAGGTCTCGGGTCGGCCGACGCAAGCTTATTCTCGTTCTTTGCAACAGGTTCAGCTTTATCCACTACTTCCTTTACTTCTTTCTTTTCCTCTTTTACCGGAGGCGTAACAGGCTTGTCCTGCGGCTTATCTGCCACTGCTACAGGTGGTTGAGCCTGCACATTTTTAGCGCGGGAAGCCAGGGCAGATTGTGCCTGCTTCACTTTAAGAAAACCAACTATCAGCTTCATCCCAGCCTTAATATCATCATTAGATACTTTATTCCATTGCTGCAGGCTTTCCACTGCCACTTTGTTGTAATTCTGGCTGATGCGGTACATCCACTCTTTTTCCTGAACAATGTGATAAACAGGTACCAGCACTTCGTCAGCGGCCTTGCGCCCATTCTGCGAAAAATTAGTTGCGCTCAATGGCACTTTCACTGACTGCCCGATGTTGAGGGGTGTCTCCATCTTTAATTTGTTGGAAGCGGCAATGTCTTTCGGGCTCAGGTTATACAACCGGCCGATGCTGTACCAATTCTCTTTGGGAGCCACTGTATGAACAAGGTGAAGAGCGGGAGATGCACCCTGTACCAGCAGATCGTTGTCCTGCGCGGTGAGGCTTACAGAAATAAATAAGGATAATACTGCAATTAAGGATTTGATCTTCATACTTATGGATTCTTAATATGCAAATATGAATAATTTTTTAATTGCGTCAGCTTTTGAGGATACGCCATTCTTTGGGATAATAGTTATTCATACGATTAGAGAGCATCTTTACCCATCCCAGGGGATGCCCCTCATATTCAACCAATGCCCATCCTTTCTGCGCCGCAAGGGGTATAACTTCCGCCTTGCGTAAATATTGCAGGGCCTCTTCGCGATTTAACTTTATTCTTGTAATTGCCTTGTTAACAAGGCCGCTCAGGGCCAGTGAATGGTCAGGTATCAGCTCAGTCCTGGCCATTTTACCAATGGTAATGCCAGCCTGCCGGAGGTAAAGCCGTTGCTGAAGAAATGGAATTGCAGGCTCTAATGACAGCGGAACCGCTATTACATCTTCTTTGTGCCTGAAGAAATGCAGAGGAACCCGCGAGTGGTCCGTATCGATCCAACCCGCCACTATTTCATGTTCGGCTTTTGTAAGCCTTTCGCTTTTTTGTTTTGATGGCCGGGACGCATCATCATTACCATCCATCTTTTTCAGGCAGGAAAGAAAAAAACCTTCCCCTCTTATTTTGTCAGGGTAAAAACGATAGCAGGGTACATTATGCTTTAGCGAAAAAGATTCTATGATGTTCCATTGCGGATCAATTGCCAACTGAAAATTGCGTACTGAAAACTCATCACTCACCCAATCCATCACCTTCTCATCTTCCGCAACTGAATAAGAGCAGGTGCAGTAAATGAGTATGCCCTCATTCTTCAATGCAGGCCATGCGTCTGCCAGAATACGCTGCTGGCGCTGGCTGCAGAGCAGCACATTGGCTTCGCTCCATTCATCAATAAGGTTGGGATCACGGCGAAACAAGCCGCTGCCGCTGCAAGGCGCGTCTATCACTATAACATCGAAATAATTTTCGAGCCTTGCAAAATCTTTAGGGTCGTTGCTGGTGACAACAACATTTGCTCCGCCCCATTTTGTACTATTTTCCTGGAGGATAACGCTCCTGCTTTTAATTACTTCATTGCTTACCAGCAGGCTGTCTGAAGTTATGAGCGATTGAATAAGCGTTGATTTTCCTCCAGGTGCAGCACAAAGGTCCAGCACCTTTATTGGCCTTGAAAGATCAATGGTTTGCCGCAATGCCTGTTCTAAAAACATGCTGGATGCTTCCTGAACATAATAGCAGCCCGCATGCAGCAACGGATCCAGCGTGAACGATGGACGCTCACTCAAATAATAACCATGGGAACTCCAGGGAACAGGAAATGTTTTAAATTTTACATCTTCAATTTTATATTTCCCGGGGTTGATGCGTAGGGAAGTTACCTGCTCTCCCGATTCATGCACCTGCAGAAATGCGGGGGCGTTGAACCCGGGCGCATCGCTAAGAGATGTCATCAAGGATGTTGGGAGAGGTATCTGCATGATTTGTTAGATATTTTTTCGCGGAGATGCTTTTCACAATAGTAGCAATAAAAAAAGCATGGCCTATTATTATACTAAGCCAAAAAATACTCAACCTTACATAACGCAATTTCAAAGCGTAAAATAATTCTCCGCTGATCTGGTGCGTTGTTACCAAAAATCCCAATCCTACAAAGATAAGCGGCAAAAATACCAATGCAGTATACAATAGAAGAATATGAATTACAATCCATTTACGCTCATACAATCTCTTGCGGCAAAACCAATACACCAATGCTTCTGCAACAAGGATAGCTATCGTTATTCCAGAGTCCCGCAGAAAAACAGAGAGATAGCCAGACGGAGCGTAGCTTCTTGAAATGAATGCAAATAATAAGATGTAGTAAGCAGAAATCAAAATAATCAACACCACTATACTGCGATACGCAAAGCGGGTTCTTGTTACTGGCAGTGGATCCATTTGTTACAGGTTCTTTATCTCGCCAATAAGGTCTTGCAGTACCTTTTTTGCATCTCCAAAAAGCATGGAAGTTTTCGGGCGGAAAAACAGGTCGTTCTCAATGCCTGCATACCCTGGCTTCATGCTTCGCTTGTTTACGATGATGTTCTTGGAAAGTTCCACATCAAGAATGGGCATGCCATAAATGGGCGAAGAAGGATCTGATTTAGCGGCGGGATTCACCACATCGTTCGCTCCCAATATCAATACAACATCGGTTGTAGGAAATTCTTCATTGGCCTGTTCCATCTCCTGTAATTTCTCGTAACTCACATCTGCTTCGGCCAGCAGTACGTTCATGTGCCCGGGCATACGGCCAGCAACAGGATGAATGGCATATTTTACTTCAACGCCTTTTGATTCCAATAGTTTTTCCAGTTCATGACAGGCATGCTGTGCTTGTGCCACCGCCAGGCCATAACCTGGAACGATGATCACTTTATTAGCGTAGCTCATTACCACCGCAGCATCGCTCAAATTAATTTCTTTATAATGCCCCTGCTCTTTTGATCCGCCGGGACCAGCTTTGTTTCCACCGCCAAATGAACCGATCAATACGTTTTTGAGGGAGCGGTTCATTGCTTTACACATGAGAATAGTAAGCAGCGTACCGGCAGCGCCTACAAGAATACCACCTGTGAGCATCACCTTATTATCATACAGGAAACCACCGCAGGCTGCGGCTACACCTGTGAAAGAATTAAGCAGCGAGATCACAACAGGCATATCTGCACCACCAATCGGCATCACAAAGAAAACACCGTATAAAAGCGAAAGCAGAAGGATTGAATAAAATCCTATTTTAAAAAAACCTTCATTAAATGCGGTATCGTCCGAAGCGCCGGGATTGTAAACTGCTCCCCATACCATTACGCCTGCAAGAATGACAATGATGAAAAGTATTACGAGGTTGAAAATATGCTGGCCTTTAAAAGAAAAATCTTTAATGCTGCCATTCAGCTTTCCCCACGCTATGACGCTGCC
>JBAVMD010000062.1:0-1679 GCA_049689695.1 Chitinophagaceae bacterium
GTATATAAACCTTCCAGATGGATTTGACGCGGTGTATCTTGAATGGATTCCCCCACTTCAAAAAGAATCTCTCCGGGATTATGCCTTAAGGCTGGCGCAGAAGATCGATACCTCGCAACCATTTGCGCTTGTAGGCTTGTCTATGGGTGGAATGATCGCTGCTGAAATTGCAAAGCATTACAATCCATTTGCAACCATACTTATTTCCAGTGTTTCCTGTTCCGCACATTTGCCGGGATATTTAAAAGTAGCCGGTAAATTAGGCATCCATAAATTAGTGCCTGTATCGTTTGTGAAGTCTGCTGCCATTATTAAAAGATTTTTTGCGGGCGAAAAACCGGAAGACAGGAAATTACTAAAGCAAATCATCAGGGAAAGCGACCCGGTATTTATCAGGTGGGCGATGAACGCCATTATTCAATGGAGATGTGATGATCCTCCTCAAAACTTCATTCACATTCATGGCAGCCGGGATGAAGTGATACCGCTGCGATACACTAAGCCTACGCATGTTATACCAAAGGCCGGGCACTTGATGGTGCTTACAAAGTCAGAGGAAGTGAATGGGATATTGCAGGAGAAATTAAAACAGGTTAACTGATCGCGTAAAAAAGGTGTTTCTACTTCGTCAAATCAATCCCTCTTGCGCTCACCAGCGCTTTTACTGTATTGATCTTAACCGCAATGTTCTCTCCCTGCATATCCGGTCCGCTGCCTCCTACGAGAATACCTACCACACTATTGTCTTCTTTCAATATGCAAGGCCCTCCGCTGTTGCCGGGGTTTGAAACAGCATCGAGCTTAAAAAGATCGAGAGACTGAAATTTATCATTATTGATGTTTCCCTTTGTAATGGAATAATCACCGTTTGGATAGCCTATCAGAATTACATCGTCAAGTAAGGCCACAGCATCGGATGATCCAATGTCTAATGGAGTGATATCATTAATAGAAGCTATTTCAAGTACGGCAATATCATCCAGGAAATATTCAACCGGCACTCTTGCGCTGTCTCCGCTGATGCGTGATTTCACAGGCGCAATAAATAATATAGTGGCCTCTACATTCCTGGGTTCTTCGAGCTTCTCAAAAGTCAACTGTACTTTGTCGCCCTCTTTCAGTCCGGCTAAAACATGCCGCGCCGTAAGCAACTTGGTAGGCGATACCATGAAAGCCGTGCCTATGGATGTATTGGTCATTACTTTTGCAACCGGTTGCTGTATATCGAGCCGGAATACAGGTGCGCTGCTGACAATGTTGAATCTGAACAAAGTCCAGGCAAATAAGGGGAGAAGGCAGGCAATCAAAAAGCAGGTCGCGATAAGCTTGCTCTTCTTTTGCAACTGCTCTTTTCCTGCATTCCGGTTGTTTTCTGTTAACCCGATTATCATAAGTAGTTTGATTTAATTTATTAGTTGTTATGGTACTTTATAAGCGTTCCGGTAACTTTTCCAGGTATCGTCAGTAATATCCTCGTCTACTGTTGGGGGCTTTTTGTTGTAAGTTTTCTCCATCACAGCTATGTACGGGAGATGCTTATATGGATTGAACCCACCTTTCTCATAATAGAACAGGATCATATTCCTGAGTTGCGGTATCGCCAGTTTGTTATCTGGCTTGTTTTCAAATTCATTGTAATTGACCTGTTGCCTTAAAATGCTGATCACTTCACTCAATAC
>JBAVMD010000063.1:0-5501 GCA_049689695.1 Chitinophagaceae bacterium
CCCTGATGATCCGCGTTCCCTTCCCTTTATTCAAACAACGATAACAAAATTTTAATCCACCCCGCATAAGCTTCCCTGTTAGTATACGTTAAGCATATCAAACTTCCCAGCATGCCATCCAACCCAAAACTTTTGCTGCTACCCGTATTTATTTTCAGTTACCTGTTTACCTCCGCACAACTCATCGACTCCCTCAATACCGCAAAGAACTGCCTGTATATGAAACCCGAAGAGCGTGAAATGATCTACGAGATCAACCGCGTTCGCAGCAATCCCCGCTCCTATCTTCAATACATCGAACCAATGCTTAAAGAAGCGCAACAGAATCTGAAAGAGCATGGAAAAGGCGGAAGGAATTACAGTCTCACTTACTCTACCGTAACGGTGTCCGGCAAAGAAGTAAAAACCATCGATACCACCTGGCACTATATCACAGAAGAAAATGTAAAAGCATTGTCTTCACTGGTAAACGACCTGAAGAAGTTAAAACAGCTTTCGGTACTGCAGCCCGAAATCGGTATTTATCTCGCAGCAAGGGAACATGCCATAGACAATAACACTCACGAGTGGCGGCTGTTGCACACAGGCAGCAATGGTTCCTATCCCTGGGACAGGATAAAAAAATATGCACCCGCTATGAACACAGGCAATGAGAACATAGCCGGAAGCTCCGGCAGGCCCGTAGCAAGAAATACTGTTATTCAGTTATTAGTGGACGGTGGCATCCCCGGCTACGGACATCGTTATAACCTGTTAGATCCGAAGTGGACCCATGTAGCCTGCACGTACGAAATCTACAACGATTGGATGTGTTACTGGGTGCAGAATTTTGGTGCAAAGAAGCAAAGTCAGTAAAGTCATTGGTCAATAAGTCATTAGGTCATTGGTCATTAAACAATTGACAATGACTGAATGACCTAATGACCTAATGACTTATTGACTATTGTATCATTTCCGCTCGTGGTCCTCCCGCTGTAAATACAGCCAGCATTCTTGACTTCTGCCCGTTGCTGAACATAAACATGCAGGGATCATCGGTATAATCCATATAGTTCATGGTCATTTCCACCGGTGCACTGGTGCAGGTGCTTAAATGCGGGTAAGAAGGACATCCGAAATTAGAAGTATTGTGCTGGGGAGTATCGTCTACCAGGTCTGTTCCGCAGGTAGCATCGCCCCAGATATGGCGCAGGTTCAGGTAATGTCCCACTTCATGCGTGGTGGTCCTGCCTTTGTGATAAGGCTGCAACAAGGTGCCCGTGCGTCCAAATGCTTTGTATAGCACCACAACGCCATCCAATTCCGGGCTGATGCCGGGATAATATGCAAAGCCCAGGTATTTCTGCAGGTTGCATACCCAGATGTTCAGTTTGTGTTCTGAGTCAACAGCATCACTACCGCCTTTTTGCGTAAACTTCATATTATCATTTGCAGGCCAGCTTTGCTTGTTGCTAAATTTCCTGATGGTTTGCGCCAGCACGAATTTTACGCCAACGTTCGCCACCGCACCTGAAAACAAAGAAGGCACCTGGTTGCGGTCAGCATTGCGCAGGTTGAAGTCTTCATTTAATACATCTATCTGCGATTTTATCTGGGCATCAGAAATATTCTGTTCCGGCGTATTGTATAAAACATGCACAACTATTGGTATCTCGATGGTTGTGCCGGCCATTTTCTGAATTTCATTATTGGCAATAGCCCTTTTTGTAAAAAGCTCCACTTGTTCCAGGCGCTGCCTGAGTGTTGGATCCGTAGCGATCTGTGTTTGCATAGCCTCGTCCGCAGCGCAGGAACGCTGTGATGGTTTTTCCGCTTCGGGAGAAGAGGCGTCGTGCTTCTGGCAACTGAAAAAGAACAACGCAATAAGCAATGGGAAGGTGATACGTTTCATAGCGTGAGTTTTAGTTAGTGATGTATAGCGGCGGGTTAGTATCGAAAGTTAAGGTTTTTATTAAGATTTCACGCAAAGACGGCAAAGGAAGCGCAAAGAGGCTTCGCCTTTTTTAAATCCCGGGTTCTTGCGGAGAAAAAAGGCGAAGCCTCTCGAACTACCGCAAAGTATCAACTGTCATGCTATATATCGTAAACAACCCATGCCCATTCTTTACATTGCCCCGGATCAGCGGCATTTGTGCAAACGGATTATCGTCGAGGCTTCTTAAGCTGATGCCTGCTTTAATATAGTTATAGAAGGCAGCGCTTACATTGTATTTTTTGAAGAAAGGCCGGTAGGTGACATTATTAAAACTAAAGGTTTGTAAAGACCATGAATCGCCACTGAGCGTAATTTGTTTTGCAGCGCCGTTAAAGGTTTTATCATTGAACAGCACTTCTATATTATTTATGCAGGCGCCGCTTTCAAATGGATTAAGATTGTCCTGGTAGAGCTCTACCACAGGGTCGTATGTACGTACACAAAAACTTATGAATGGATTTACAGAAGGATTGGTAGTGGGTTGCGCACGGTTTATTTCAGCCACATAATAATTTTCAACACCTGCAGGATCATTGAATGAAAAGACCACATCATCCAATGAAGTACCTGTTGCATCAAAACGTGCATTTCTGATATGCTGTACTGAATTATTAGGAACAGTAAAAGGCGCAACTGCCTCCGCCTCTATAGGATCAAACCCTTCAGCTTTCACTGTTACAGTGTAGGTATTTCCGGCCGAGGGCATTGCGGTTGCGGCAACATATCTTTTGTCAGCGGCCCTGTAACGCAGGGTATCTTTGAACAGGCCGTTCTCATACAACAGCACAATAGCATTGCTAATGAACGTTGCGCTATCGGGCACTGCTGTTTGCCCATAGCCAATTGTTTTGCCAACTGCCACCCTGAACAAACTATTGGTTTCAACATACCCGTGCAGCACCAGTTGTGACCTGTACGCAGGAAATTTCACATTGCCTTCCCGCTCGCACGAAAGCAAAATACAGAACGATATAAACGCACCCATCATCAGCTTTAAAAAGATCATCCTCTTCATCGTTCAAAATTTAAATTGATAAGTAACAGAAGGCAGCACAGGAAAAAGCGATACCTGGGCAAACTTAGGCTCTCCGGTTAGCAGGTCATTGTATTTATAAATGTAAAATGCGTTCTGGCGGTTGTATACATTGTACACACTTACAATCCATGTACGCAGGTAGCGCTTCTTTTGCTTGATGAATTTCATAGCTACATCCACGCGGTGATACAGCGGCAGCCTGTAGTCATTTCTGCCGGTATACACATCTATGACGTTTCCATTAAATGGATCAACATAATAAGCTGAAGGCAGAGAAATGGCATTACCCGTAGCAATGATCCCATTGCCCGCAAGTTCAAATTTAAACGAAGGCTTCCAGGCAATGGCAGCCTTCACTTCATGCCTGCGGTCGTACTTATAAGGAAATGTGCGGCCCTTATTAATAGCATCAAATTTCCGGGTGCTTTTGCTGATGGCATAGCTGAACAACCCTGTCACTTTCCCTTTTGTTTTCTGCACCAGCCATTCCGCGCCATAAGCCCTGCCTTTACCTGTTTCTACAATGTCTTCCCAATTGGTAAATGCATTGTTGAAGCCCGCGCCCTCTTCATACTCTATCACGTTCTTCAATTGCTTGTAATAAACTTCCATGGAAGCCTCCAATTGTTTTTCATATTGAAAAGACACACCTGCTGTATACTGGTACGCAACCTGCGGCGGAATGCGGCTGGTAACAGGCACCCACAGGTCGGTAGGCAATCCCATATTGCTGTTGGTAAGCAGGTGCAGGAATTGATTCATTTTAGCGGCAGCCGTTTTGAGGCTCCATCGGTTATTAAGCCGGTAAATAATGCTTACACGCGGCTGTAAAGAAAGAAATGAATGCCCCTGCACAAAAAAGCTGCTGAACCTCAGCCCGATGTTTGATTTTATCTTAGCGGATATCCTGATGTCGTCTTCTGCATACGCATCCACCTCAGATGCCTGCACAGAATGATTATCGATGGTCATGTCCATCTTTAATGCAGTATCGCGCTGGAAGTAAGAAACAATTCCCGGCTTGTAATGATGGCGTGTTGCAGAAATACCCAGCTTCACAAAATGAGAAGGGCGTGGCAGGTAATCGAGATCGTATTTCAGGTTAATGTCTTTGATGCCGGATGAATATTTCTGCTGAAAATAATTGGTGAAAAGTTCATTCTCTTTTTGAAATTCATTTACTTCCTGCGAATGAAAAGTAAACCGGCTGTAATTAAGCGTGAGGTTACCGAACAGCTTCGGATTGAATTGATGGTTCCAGCGCGTCATGCCGGTGACATTGCTCCAGTTGAAAGCATACTGATATTTCTGCGTGTTCAGCTCCTGCTTGTCCCGCTGCTTATATCGGTCGGCACCGCTGTATACACTGAAATAAATGCGTCCTTTTTTTCCAACAGGGAAATTAGATTTAAGAATGATGTCGGAGAAATATGGTATTCTTTCATCTTCACCGTTCTGTGCTTTCATGATGGGCCTTATAATAAGATCCGCATACGTTCGCCTGGCAGAAACAAGAAAAGATGACCGCCCTTTTTGCCATGGTCCTTCTAAAGTAATTTTTGAGAACACCAGGCCTATGCCTCCTTCTCCATGAAAAGCATTGCGATCTCCTTCTTTCATGCGCACATCCACAACAGAAGACAATCTTCCGCCATAGCTTGCAGGGAATCCACCTTTCAAAACTTCCACATTGTGCACTGCATCTGCATTAAAAATGCTGAACACACCAAACGCATGCGATGAATTATAAACAGGCACGCCGTCCAGCAAAATAAGGTTCTGATCAGGGCTACCACCTCTTACATTCAATCCCGATGTGCCTTCATTGCCTGCATTAATTCCCGGCAGCAGTTGCAGCGCTTTTAACACATCGGCCTCGCCCAGCAGGGCAGGCATTGATTTGATCATGCGTGAAGACACATCTGTTTTACCTGGAATGGCCTTGTAATGCGAGTAGTTCTTTGATTCAGCATTCACTACCACAATTTCCGCTAGTTCATTCCTGCGCTCCAGCGCAAGGTTTAATGAAGTATCAGCAAGCCTGTCGATGGAAATATTTTGCGAGCTGTAACCTGAATAGCTTACCAGCAAATGCAGGCTGTCTTCATCCAGTGTAAGCGAAAAGAAACCATAAGCATTTGTGCTGGTGCCGCGGTCCCTGCCTGCAATAAAAAGCGATGCGCCAATCAGCCGCTCGCCATTTTCCTTGTCTGTAATGTAACCGCTGACCGTAAAACTTTTAACGGTGCGCCTGTCAGCTACGAGGATGATCTTGCCGTTTTCTTCCAGGTATTTCACGGACTGCCCTTTCAGTATTATTTGCAGGTATTGTTCAACGGTAGTTTCATTGCCGTTTAGCTGTACCTGCCTGGAAAGATCGATCAAGCCTGAACTATAACTTAACCTCAGGCCAGGCACATTGTTCAGGTCAGTCAGGAAATCGTTCACGGTCCCGCTTTGCCTGTTCAGCTTTAACGGCATCTTAAGCAA
>JBAVMD010000064.1:0-2692 GCA_049689695.1 Chitinophagaceae bacterium
TGAGTTCTTGCTGCGGGGATTCGGGATGACAGTGAATCTCTAAAGAATGGCTTACTACCATCGGGGCAGTAAACCAATAAACAAGTAAACCAATAAACAAGTAAACCAATAAACCCTAATTTCGAACAAACCTTTACATGAAATCTATCATCATAACCGGGGCTAACGGAAATCTTGGAACGGCAACCGTTAAGAAATTTTTAGACGAAGGGTACAAGATAATTGCAGTAGATGCAGGCGATAACCATCTTGGCTTTGCGAAAGAAAATAAAAACTTTGAAATGCATGCGATAGACCTCACTGATGAAAATGCAGCGGAAGCATTTGCACGGGATGTTATCAGCAGGCACAACACCGTTCACGGCGCACTGCTGCTGGTAGGAGGGTTTGCCATGAACCCCATCGATAAAACAACCGGTGCAGACATACAGAAAATGCGCACGCTCAATTTTGATACTGCGTTCAATATTGCAAAGCCTGTATTCCTGCACATGATGGAAAAAAAATATGGCCGCATCGTGTTCGTAGGAGCAAGGCCCGCGTTGAAACCGGAGCAGGGCAAGAACATGATGGCCTATGCGCTTTCAAAATCGTTACTGTTTCATTTTGCTGATATGTTGAATGCACAAGCCAAAGGCGTGAACGTGGTAAGCTCGGTGATCGTTCCCAGCACCATCGATACACCGCCCAACCGCGAGAGCATGCCTGACGCAGACCCTGACAATTGGGTAAAAGCTGAACAGATTGCAGAAGTGCTGGAATTTATCTGCAGCGATAAAGGCTTGCCCCTCAGAGAAAGTGTTTACAAGATTTACAACAATGCATAAGCACAATTGCTATTGCACCATCAACACGCTGTTCCATCCATTAACGCCATCGGGTTCGCGCAGTGGATTGTCAACGTCCTCTACCTGCATGCGGTCGTCTATAATGAATTTATAATAATACTTGCCTTTAGGCAACATGGGTATCCTGATCTTCCACCGACCTTCCTTGTCCTGCTTCATCGAAAGCACATCTTTGGCCCAATGATTAAAGGAGCCTGCCAGGCAGATATGGGATGCACATCCGTTTTGGATGGTAAATTCGATTGACTTTTTATTGATAACAGGTGATGCGTGGTCCATAAGACATGTTTTTAAAAGTCAGTAATGTGAATTCAGATTCGTCAATACTGCGACCTTAGGCTGGGGCGATAACCGTTTCGATTGGGAAGACAGGTAAGTTACGAAATTCACCAGGAATTTATTGTGGGGAAGTATGATTTTTTTGTAACATCAAATAGCATGAAGAGAGACATAGATACAAAAGATGATATCAGAATCCTGATCGACGCATTCTACACCAAAGTGAGAGCTAACGGGGTCATCGGTTATATTTTTAATGATATAGCTAAAGTGGATTGGGACCATCATACGCCCATCATCTGTGATTTTTGGGAAAGTGTTCTTTTTCATACCGGTCCCTATGCCCGGAACCCTATAGCCATTCATAAAGACCTTCACCAACGCCATCCGCTTACTTCGGAGCATTTTGCCGAATGGATGCGTCTGTTCAAAGAAACCACAGATGAGCTTTTTGAAGGGAAGAATGCTACTATCATAAAGCAGCGGGCGGAATCGATCGCTGCAGTAATGAAGTTGAAGATTAGCGGAACTTCACGAACTTTATGATGGTTTATTGGTTTATTAGTTTATTGGTGGCGGAAATAGTGACCCATAAACCAGTAAACCATTAAACCAGTAAACGAATAAACCAGTAAACAAAAATCCATGGGCGTCATCAAACAAATAGCTGAATACCTCTATATCCGCAAGCCTGATCCCAACCGGCCAAATTCCAGCTTTGTAAAGTATATGCACGGCATCAACCGAATATCCATTCTGCTGTTCCTCCTGGCGCTGGTTATTATGCTGGTTAAACTGCTGGTGAGGAAATAGCCGCTTCCTGGTGCAGGTAATTATAAATAAGCTTTGCGGCATTTGCCGATGCAGCTCCACCCTTACGTAAAAGATTTCGCAAAGCGGTATAATCTTCATGCAACTGCCGCTTACGTTCCGGGTTATTCAGGATTTCTTTTAATTCCCTTTCAATATTGGCTGGTGTAAGTTCGTCCTGTATCAATTCTTTTACTACTTCCTTGTCCATGATCAGGTTCACCAGGCTGATGTATTTTACTTTCACCAATCTTCTTGCTATCTGGTAAGAAATAGCGGACCCTTTATAGCACACCACCTCAGGCACACCAAACAAAGCTGTCTCCAAAGTAGCAGTGCCCGAAGTTACCAGCGCGGCTTTTGCCTGCGTAAGCAATTCGTAGGTCTTATTCCTGATGGCCCGCACGTTCGGGTATTCTTTCAAAAAGGGTTCGTAAAAACTATCTTCCAGCGAAGGCGCTTTGGCTATAACAAAATGATAATTGGGGAACGATTTGCTGGCCTGCAGCATCATCGGCAGTTTTTTAGAAACTTCCTGCTCACGGCTGCCAGGTAACAGGGCAATTACATTTTTTTCATTCAGGGGAGAAAGATTGAACGGGTTCACCTGGGCCGTGCCTGACTGCGCATGGTCAACTACTTCAATCAACGGGTGTCCCACATAATCCACAGCTACATCCCATTTTGCATAGAAATCTTTTTCAAAAGGAAGGATCACGAGCATTTTATCAACGCTCTTCCGGATAGTATGGACC
>JBAVMD010000065.1:0-7410 GCA_049689695.1 Chitinophagaceae bacterium
ATATTGAGCTGGTCAATTGATGATCGTCCTGAAGCTTTACCAGTTTGCTATCTGTATGGCAACAGGCATTGTTATCGTCAGGCATGCCGCATCTGCCGCACTTATCTTCTTCCTTATGGCCATAATCAACAGAAGCGAGCTCGCCCATGCAATAATGCACATTCACCATAACCCCGCTTGCCAGCGAAAGATAGAAAATGGCTAATATGGCGACGAACAGCTTTTTCACAACAAACGAAATTAACCAATTAGCAAATGTGAAAATGTGAAAATATGAAAATATGAAAATGAAGACAATAGCGGGCTGTTTCATTTTCACATTTTCAAATCTGCTAATTTGCTAATTAACAAAGCTCCAGAATATCCCTACCCTCACCTGCAGCCCGGGCAACGGGTAATCAGGCGCCGCAAAATTGTTATTGGTAAATCCGGTATTATCGCCGGCAAACCGGTAAGTATTAAGGTTTTCGCCACGCACGTAAGCGGTAAATGTCTTGATCCTGAAATGCACATACAGGCTGAGATCAGGCATATTATCAATGCGTGTGGTATCCTGGTAATAGAACTGCCCCAGGAAAGGTGAATACCCATCTGCTTTATACGGCGTGTGATACCGCGCTTCCAGTCCAAAAGCAGTACGCAGATTGCGGAAACCCAGGTTGCCCTCATATCCTATCTGGTTGCGGGTGAACACAAGCGGAACATTCACCGGGGCGGCGCCTGCCTTCTGTTGCAACACCACCATGGTCCGCCATTGCCAGTTCTTGTAAAGGGTGAATTGCTTCTCCAATGTAACCTGTAACAGGTTGAACAACCCACTTTCCTGCTCACGCTCCGTAAGGCTTTTAAAATAAGTATAGTTGGTGATAAGATAATAATTACCGCTTAAACGCAGCCTGCTTTGCGGCCGCTCGATAGAAGCAAATACAGCGCTGATATTTTCTTTATTGAACGATTGAGCGGTACGTTGTTTCCAGAAACTGCTTGCAGGATCAAATACAAAAGAAGGCGTGCGGTTCACATTCCTAAAGCCGGCCTGTAAAAAACCGATCTGCCTGCTGATAAGCCGTTTCAGGCTGATGAACGCATCATAGTCGCCCGCATAATTTCCCGCCACATAAAAATTTCCAAGCGCCTCGATGTCCCATTTTTGATTGCGCGTACGATTGCGATACTCACCATGCACAAAGAAATTGAACAGGGTCTTAGGCCGTTCGCCGACAGATTTACTGGAATCGAATTTACCCGCGAGGTTCTGCAAGGCAGCGCCCAGCTTCAGAAATTGCTGCGGGTTCTTTTTATCGGGAAAGGTATAGATCGAAAAATCGTTCATTACTTCTCTCCACCTGTCCTGCAGGTAAAAAGGATGCGCTGTATCAACGCCATATTGCCTGTACAGCGCCAGGGATGAATCAGGATTAGCATCTTCGAACCGGTAGGTCTGATTGCTGAGGCGGAACGTATGCTCAAAGCGCAGCCTCGGGTAGAAAAGCGGTATTACCGTGGTATCCAGTACCAATGAATCTTTCTGGCCAATATCGTATTGCTGCCGCACCACCAGGTTGAAATCATTATATCTTGTGCCCGTAGGTATTTTGGTAGAAAAGAAATTTCTGTTGGTAAGCCCGGGCAAGCCCAATTTCACCGGCACCCCGCTTCTCTCTTTAAATGCAGAACTGTCGAGGTAATTGATATTGGTCCTGATGCCACCGTTCTCAGACGAATTGATCTTGTTGGCAACGATTATAAAAAAATTACTGTACCGTTTATTAGGCGACTGATAATAAGAATTGAACCGGTAGCTGTTGTGATTAGTGTTCTGGTTTTGAAAAAATCCGGGCGAATTTACCAGCCTGTATTGCGCCGCAAAATTCCAGTTAGGCTTTACGTTCTGCGTATGCATCAGGTGAATGATCTGCTCCGATTTGCTTCCCAATAAATAGCCTATTTCAGCATAGGGACGTGTTGTATTGTAAAACCTGGTTTCGCTCACGTTGTACTTATATACATCGTATGCATGAAAGCCGGGGTCCCAGCCAGCCTGCAACAATGGAGTAAATACCAGGCTTCTTGCCGCGTTTCCGGTATTACCGATGTAATTATAAGTTGCCGGTACCGGAAATTTTGTTCTGAAATCGTGGAGCGATGAATCGAACCTTTGCAACCTGCTTGAATCCAGGTAGCGAAATGTAATGGTGATGGAATCCTCCAGGCCGGTGCGGTGCTTAAGGCTGTCTGTTCCCTGTCCTGTATTTTTTACGTTGCCCGTTTGCGCGCCACCTGTTGGTGGCCTGTTGGGGTTCGAAATAGGATCATCCGGCCTTGGCCTCGGTCTTATCTGCGCATGCGCATCTATCGTGATCCACAAGCTGCAGGCAAGAATGAATATGTAAATACAATACCTGTTCAAGTGCAAATGTATTCGCGGCAAATTAGTGATTAGATGTTCATCAGGGGTGTTGCCGCAAGTTAAATGAATTATAATGCAGCGATCATTTCCTTGAATATAAGGGTAAGCTTGGGTTCTGCTTCTTTAGCGGCCACCAGCACATCATGATGCGTAATAACATTTTCTTCTTCGCGAATGCCGATGTCGGTGATCACGCTCATCGCAAATACCGGCAGCCCGGCATGATTGGCTACGATCACTTCCTGCACGGTGCTCATACCCACCGCATCGCCACCCAATACCCGGATCATTTTATATTCTGCCCTGGTTTCGAAAGTAGGGCCGGTAACTCCAAAGTAAACACCTTCTTTTACTTCGATCTGGTTTGCGGCAGCTATCTGCTTTGCTTTTTCCACGAGCTCTTTTTTATAAGGTTCGCTCATGTCGGGGAAGCGCGGACCGAATGATTCCTCATTCCTTCCAAGCAAGGGGTTTACGGTGGCAAAGCTGATGTGATCTGTAATGATCATAAGATCGCCCACTTCGAACCCCCTCTTGACTCCCCCTGCCGCGTTTGAAATGAGCAGGGTCTTAATGCCCAATTGTTTCATCACGCGGATGGGATAGGCTACATCAGCAGCGCTATATCCTTCATAGTAGTGAAACCTGCCGGCCATGGCCACAATTTTTTTCCCGTTCACTTCTCCAAAGATCAGTTTGCCGTGATGGCCTTCTACTGTTGAAACAGGAAAATGAGGAATATCGTCGTATTCAATCTCCCGCTCGATGCTGATCTCGTTCACAAGGTTTCCCAGGCCGCTGCCAAGCACCACGCCGGCCTGCGGCTCGCCATTATATAAACTGCGTATATAAGAAACCGATTCGTTGATCCTTTCCGTCAGTGCAATCATTTATTGTCTTTTACGCTCATTAATCAAAATGGCTGCAAATATATGAATAGAAAGCAGGCTATATAATCCCGAAACTTCACCTTACATTTGAAGGCTGCTTGCTTCATTTCTATGATACGGAAAATGAAGAGAATTCTTTTATTGTTACTGGTAATATGCCAGGCGCTTACATCCGGAGCCCAACTTTGCACAGGCAGCCTGGGCGATCCTGTAATTCATATAACCTTCGGCTCAGGCAATAACCCCGGTCCCCCGCTCGCGGCCGCTACCACCAATTATGGTTTTGTTTCCAACGATTGTCCGGCAGATGGATTTTATACTGTACGCAACAGCACCACAGCCTGCTTTGGAAATACCTGGCAGACTGCCGCGCAAGACCATACACCAGGTGACGCGAACGGATACTTCATGCTGGTGAACGCCTCTTTTCAGCCGGGAGATTTTTTTGTGGATACTGTTCGCGGGCTGTGTGGGAATACCACGTATGAATTTGCGGCCTGGATCATGAACGTGCTCAGGCCCAATGCCTGCAACAATGCCGGAATCGATCCCAATCTTACTTTTAAAATAGAAACCACCACGGGCGGCGTGCTGGCGGTCTATAATACCGGCAACCTGCCCGAAGACTTTACCGGCACCTGGAAGCAACACGGGTTGTTCTTTCAAATGCCTTCTTCCGCTACGACGGTGGTGATAAGGATCACGAACAATGCACCGGGCGGATGCGGGAACGATATCGCCCTGGACGATATCACCTTTCGTCCGTGCGGACCTGCAGTCACGGCAGCGCTCGCCATAACCGGCGGAACGTCTACTACCATTTGTGCAGGTGACAATACCTCTTTTTTACTCAGCGGACAATATCCGGGGGGCTATACCAACCCTGCATTTCAATGGCAGGTAAGCCTGAACGACGGGCCTTTTACCGATATTCCCGGAGCTAACGCCAATCAATACCTGAGAATGCCGACTGGTGTGGGCAAATATGCTTACCGTTTAAGCGCAGCAGAAAGCGAGAACCTGGCGAGCCTTAATTGCAGGGTAGCCTCGAATATAATTACGATAGAAGTAAATCCTCTCCCGGTGATACAGGTTACCGCACAGATGCAGGTATGTTATGGCGCCGATGTAACCTTTATGGCTTCTGGCGGCAGTACGTACGAATGGACCGGCCCCAATGGCTTTACTTCTTCTGCGGCGCAGCCGGTAATAGACGATGTTGATTTTGCCGATGCGGGCATTTACAGCGTGCGCGTAATTACAGACAAAGGCTGCTCACTTTCAGCCAGCGGAAACCTGCAGGTAAATCCGCCTGTTACTGCGGCCGTGAGTGGAAACAATAGTATCTGTGAAGGCAACAGCACTTTGCTGCAGGCTTCGGGCGGAAGCATTTATACCTGGACGCCGGCCGTGGGTCTGTCATCCGCTTCTGCGCCCGATCCCATTGCAAGCCCGCTGGATACTACTTTGTATAAAGTGAAGGTCACCAGCCAGTTTGGCTGCAGCGATTCAACAGAGATACAGGTGAACGTTTGGAAAAAACCAATTGCCAATGCAGGACCGGATAAATTGACCCGGGAAGGCGTGCCTGTTCTGTTGACAGGGACCGCCGCAGGAACGGATGTTTCGTATTTCTGGACGCCGTCTATTGGACTGAGCGATGCAAACATTCTGCAACCACAGGCTTTGTTGTTTGATGAACAGCAATTCACCCTGCATGTAGTTTCGAACCTGGGCTGCGGAAGCAGTACCGATAACGTGATCGTGAAAGTGTTCAAAAAAGTAGTTGTTCCCAATGCATTTTCTCCGAACAATGATGGCATAAACGATCTATGGCAGATACCCATGCTGCTCAGCTATCCTTCGCCCGAAATAACTGTATTTAACCGCTACGGCCAACCCGTTTTTCGCAACAAAGGTTACAGCACGCCCTGGAACGGAACGTATAATGGTAAGAAGCTGCCCGTTGGAACTTATTACTATGTGATCGATTTGAAGATTGGGGAGGTTCTCAGCGGATGGGTCATGATAATTTATTGACGGGGTCAATAAATAAGAAACAAGGGACAAGGTACAAGGGACAAGGGGTTCCTGCTTGTGCCTTGCTCCTTGTACCTTGTCCCTTTATATTTATACTTATATTCGCCCAAAATTTTACTGCATGAATCTGCACGAATACCAGGCTAAAGAACTGCTGAAGAAATACAATGTTCCCGTTCAGGAAGGCATTCCCGTTGATACAGCGGAAAAAGCGGTGGAGGCTTACAAGCAACTGAAAGTACAAACCAATAACAGCTTTGCAGTGGTAAAGGCCCAGATACATGCAGGCGGCCGCGGCAAAGGCAAAATACGTGGCACAGAACAGCGCGGGGTTGCCGTTGCCAAAAGCGCAGATGATGTGAACAATATTGCGAGCAATATCCTGGGCGGCACATTGGTGACCATCCAGACCGGCGAGGCGGGAAAGCATGTGAGCAAGATCCTAATAGCGCAGGATGTTTACTACAGCGGGCCTAACCCTGTAAAAGAATTTTACCTGTCGATCCTGCTTGACCGCGCCAAAGGCATGAACGTGATCATGTACAGCACCGAAGGCGGAATGAACATAGAAGACGTAGCACACGATACTCCTGAAAAGATCTATAAAGAATGGGTGCATCCCGGTGGTGGACTGCTTGGCTTCCAAAGCCGCAAGATCGCTTTCAACCTCGGCCTAAAGGGCGAAGCATTCAAGAACTGCGTGAAGTTCGTGACCAATCTATACAATGCTTATGTTGGATTGGATTGCGCTATGCTCGAGATCAACCCGCTCTTTAAAACAAGCGATGAACAGATCATTGCAGTGGATTGCAAAATGAACCTCGACGATAATGCGCTGATGCGCCACTCAGACCTGGAAGCGCTGCGCGATATTTCAGAAGAAGATCCTACAGAAGTTGAAGCGCATAAATACAACCTCAACTTTATTAAGCTGGATGGCAATGTGGGTTGTATGGTAAATGGCGCAGGCCTGGCCATGGCTACCATGGACATGATCCAACTCAGCGGCGGCGAGCCGGCCAACTTCCTGGATGTAGGCGGAACTGCCAATGCCACTACCGTGGAAGCTGGCTTTCGCATCATCCTTAAAGACCCGAAAGTAAAAGCCATTCTCATCAACATCTTTGGTGGTATTGTTCGCTGCGACCGTGTTGCGCAGGGAGTGATAGACGCATACCAGTCTATCGGCGATGTGCGTGTTCCCATCATTGTTCGCCTGCAGGGAACAAATGCAGAAGAAGCAAAAAAACTGATAGAGCAAAGCGGGCTGAAAGTACAATCAGCCATTTTGCTGAGCGAAGCTGCAGCGCTGGTTGCACAGGCGGTAGCAAAAAATTAAGGCAAGACATGGGAATCTCGGATTTGTTCAGGAAGCGCAAAACTGATTCGCCGGCGGAAGAGTTGTTCAAAACTGCTAAACAGCAGGCAGACAGCGGCAACCCCCAGGAGGCGCTTCAAACGCTGATCCGCGCTTTTCACGAGGATGTTGATTACAAGCCGCTTTATAAGCTGGCTGCTGACTGTCTGGCTGCGCTTGGAGGTGAACGCGAAAATATTCTCTTCGAACACGCCTTTCATAATTTTAATAAGTCTAAATCATTTTCAAGGCTCGGTTCGCATTTTTCAGGAACGGGCGATTATTTTCTCTCGCAGGCTTTTCTTCAGAAAGCGCTGGCCATGGAGCCGCGTGATATAGATGTTGCCCATGACCTTGCGATTGCTTATGCGCGAAGATTCCAGGTTGAAAAAGCGATCAAAGTGCTGGAGACTGTAAATGTCCGAAGCGATTTCTGGGCATTGTGGTTTTTAACCAAATGCAAAATACTGAACAGTGAAACTGAACAGGCGCAGGAATACATCGATGGTCTTGAACGCAGTATCGATGCCCATTCAAACCCCGAGGAAGTTGAGGTGCCACGCATAAAAGTGGATGAGCTGAAAGAAATGTTGCGAAGGCATAAAACCATTTCCGACCCAAAAATGCACATCCGCGACTGGCAGTTCATTCAATACGGCAGTGTGGTGCTGGACTATTTTGATAATGAAGAAATGTATGTTGCGGGCGGACGC
>JBAVMD010000066.1:0-3916 GCA_049689695.1 Chitinophagaceae bacterium
CATCACATCACGCCCCTGCTCCATATACCAGGTGCATAGGCAAAAGAAAAAGAGAAAAAAAATGGCGGGAGCTAACAGCCAGGCTACGCGCAGCAAAATGGTAAGCCGGGTAAGGATAACTCCCAGGATCTTCATAGAAAGTCAGTTAGATTGAAACAACAATTTAGAAAATATAAACGGGAAGAAATTATTGTTCGTTCAGGAATTTCCAGAGTATGTCTTTCAATTGACTTAATCCTTCGCCGGTTATGGAAGAAATGAAAACATGAGGAAGATGTGCCGGCAGTTCTTTCGAGATGGCAACTCTTAGCTCTTCATCCAGCATATCGCTTTTGCTGATGGCTATCACGGATTGTTTATGCAGTAATTCCGGGTTGTATTCTTCCAGCTCATTCACCAAAACTTCAAACTCTTTTTTGTGATCTGAGCTGTCTGCAGGTATCAGAAACAGTAAGATTGAATTTCTTTCAATATGCCGCAGGAAACGATGGCCCAGCCCTTTTCCTTCCGCAGCTCCTTCAATAATGCCCGGCAGGTCTGCAATGCAGAAAGATCTGCCATCCCTGTATTCTACCATGCCCAACTGGGGAGTGAGCGTGGTAAATGCATAATCTGCGATCTTGGGGCGTGCAGCCGTTACAACAGACAACAAAGTTGATTTACCGGCATTGGGAAAACCAACCAATCCTACATCGGCCAGTACTTTCAGTTCCAGGTTCTTCCAGCCTTCTATCCCTGCTTCGCCTGGCTGCGCATGTTCAGGCGCCTGGTTGGTAGGGGTTGCAAAACTTGCATTGCCTAACCCCCCGCGGCCTCCTTTTATCCAAACTACTTCTTGTCCGTCTTCCAGTATTTCCACTTCCTGCTGCCCGGTCTCTTCGTCACGGGCTATAGTGCCCAGCGGAACATCTATGTATACATCTTTCCCGCTCCGGCCGGTGCAATTGTTGCCGCTTCCACCTTCACCGTTTTCCGCCAGCACGTTCTTATAATAACGCAGATGCAGCAGGGTCCAGAGGTTTTTATTGCCACGAAGTATGATGTGCCCGCCGCGGCCGCCATCACCTCCATCCGGGCCGGCGGTTGGATTGAATTTTGTACGCATAAAATGTTTGCTGCCTGCGCCTCCATGGCCGCTGCGGCAAAAAATGCGTATATAGTCTATGAAGTTTTTTTCTGACAAATGTGGTCAATTGAAATGCGAATGTAGCATGTGAATGGTGAAATGTGAAAAGTGAGTTTAGGCACGCTGCATATGCACGGTTACTGTTATGTTTGCAGGAGATTAAAATATATCACCCATAAACTTGTATTCATGCGATTTATTTTATTGATCGGATTGCTGGTATCGCTGGCAACCCAGTGCGAAAAGGAAAAAGTTTCCATTCCAACCTGCATACAACAGAAGATAGACTCTATTAAGCAGCAACCAAAGGCCAACCCGCCGGTTGAGGTTCACGCATGGACCTATAACGGCCGTAAAGTATACCTGTTCAGTGCCCCCTGCTGTGATCAATATGTAACAATCCTTGATGAGAATTGCCAGTATGTTTGTGCTCCATCAGGCGGTATTACCGGCACGGGCGATGGCAAGTGTACTGATTTTTACCAGTCGGCGCAGCATGTGGGATTGATCTGGAAAGATGACCGCTAAATAAAAAAAGCTCATGAAATATCATGAGCTTACCAGGCTGTTCTACAAATCCTTTCTTAGTGTTTGTCCTCTTCTTTTGTTTTTACTTTTTCGCCACCCACTTTGCCTTTCTCTTTAACTATTTTTCCATTTTCGTCTACATGAACTTTCATTTTGTCTTCGCCTTTCTTTAATTCTACTTCGTAAGTGGTGCGATCTTTATCGTGCTCTTTATCTATCTCAACTATTTCATATCCTGCATATTTGCTTTGAATAGCAGAATTAACTGCTGCAGGAAGCTTTGAATTGTCAGCTACGCGGGTAGAAGCCCTGATCCAGTTGCCATCATCATACCAGGCATAATAATCTGCGCCATCCCAGTTGAACATTACTTCATAATCATTGGTGTCAAGATTATAGTTCCAGTCGCTGGCATCCATTGCTGTTCTGTCAGTTGCCGGAGTATAACGGTTCCATCTAACATTACTGGCATTTGGATACTTGGTTTCAAACGACGTGCGGGTTGCTGCGGGAACATCTACCGTATTAGTTGCTACAGCATCCGGCGTAGTAGTAGTTGTTGTTATAGTTGCAGAATCTTTGTCTGCATCTGTTGTGCCTGCATTATCGTTGCAGGAAATAATGCCGAAAGAAAGTCCGGCAAAAAGCATCATGATCTTTGATTTCATATATCGTATTTTAAAAATTAATGCACGATCCCCGGCCATGTGTAGCCGCCCGGAATGTTACCTCCAACGCTATAAAAATCCCGTGCCAATAATATTTAGTTTACGTTTTATCTGTTAGCAAAGTTCTTCTTTCCCCGATCTGTTGACGCCACATGGCATAATATAAACCTTTGAGCGCTAATAGTTCCTCGTGCGTTCCCGACTCAACAATCAGTCCTTTTTCCAATACATAAATTGCATCGGCGTGCATGATTGTAGACAAACGATGGGCTATTAAAATGGTGATCTGTTCCCGTTGTGATGAAATGGTGCGGATAGTTCCGGTAATTTCTTCCTCGGTAAGGGAATCTAAAGCAGAGGTTGCTTCATCAAAGATCAGCAGCCTCGGCTGCCGCAATAAGGCCCTTGCTATGGAAATACGTTGTTTTTCGCCACCAGATAACTTCAGCCCGCCTTCGCCTAAAATAGTATCCAATCCTTTTGCCGAGCGGGTTAATAAATTGGTGCACGATGCTTTTTCAAGCGCCTCGTACATTTCGGCTTCTGTAGCATCTGGCTTTACAAACAGCAGGTTCTCGCGAATGGTGCCGGCAAACAATTGGGTATCCTGGGTTACAAACCCGATCTGCCTGCGCAGCTCATTATACCGGATAAGCGTAGACGGAATATTATTAAAATAAATATTGCCGGAAAGCGGTTTGTACAAACCAACCAGCAATTTCACGAGGGTAGATTTTCCTGATCCTGACGGACCGGCAAAAGCAATAGTATCACCCGTTTGCGCCTTGAACGAAATGCCATCGATGGAATTCTGCATAGCCGTTTTATGCCTGAACACTACGTTTTCAAAATGCAGGCTGTCGAGTCCATTCAGATCAACCGGGTTTTCCGGTCGCTGCTCCAATGGCTTTTGCATCAGGTGCTCGAAATTATTAAGGGATGCTTCTGCTTCGCGATAAGAAAGAATAATGTTGCCGATGTCTTGCAGGGGACCAAAAATAGTTGTTGAAATAAATTGCATGCTGATGAGCTCACCCGTTGTAAGCACATCCCGGAAGATGAGCCAGAGCAGGATGAAGAGGATCGATTGCTTTAAAATATTCAATACGGTGCCCTGCAAAAAACTCAATGTGCGCACGCGTTTTGTTTTCTGCATCTCCAGTTGAAAGATCTGCAGTGTGTGTCCGCGCAGCCGCCTTATTTCAGGAAAAGTGAGCCCCAGGCTGCGCACCAATTCTATATTGCGCAGGGATTCTGTAATGAGGCCGGACATGCGGTTTGTTTCCCGGTTGATAGATCGTTGCAAGGTTTTTATTTTCTTGCTCAGCAATCCCGTAAGACCACCTAAAACCAGTATGCCGATGAGAAAAACAGGTATCAACGCCCAATGGCGTGTAATAGCATACCATATTAAAAAGCTGATGCCTACAACGGTGGAGAAAAGAATATTGATGAATGAATTGATGAACCGCTCCGTATCTGTTCTTACTTTTTGCAGGATAGACATGGTTTCACCGCTGCGCTGCTCTTCAAACTCAGTAAAAGAAAGGCGGAGCGTTTGCTTCAGCCCGTCGTTAAAGATCTGCATCCCGAA
>JBAVMD010000067.1:0-1892 GCA_049689695.1 Chitinophagaceae bacterium
AACAGCAGGGAACGCGGATCATTAGGATTATTATGATTTGCGCAGTTAGGTTTAGTGAACATCTTAATTGATAATTTCAAAATCTTCTTTTGCTTATTTTGGAGTTATGTATTATGATGCTTAGAAAATTTAACCGCGCAAATCATAATAATCCTAATGATCCGCGTTCCCTGCTGTTCCTGTTGTTCCTCCTTAGCGTCTTTGCGTGAAAAATATTTACATTCGATTAAACTCATAATGGCACAGCAACAACAGTTTTTTTATGTGTTTTTACATTTTTTATGTTTAATAAAACATTCTCCAGCTTCACTAATCCTTTCTTTAATTCCATAGAAGAAATGATCAGTGGCGGGTTGATCATGATCCACGCTCTATCGCCGGAAAAAGAGGTATTTACCGCAACGCCCTGCACCATGGCCTGTTTTTGAAAACCCATTGCAGTTTCTTTATCAGGTACCTCTATACTTGCGAGCATACCGCAAACCTGGTAATTCAGTATATAGTCAGGGAGAAAAGCTTTGAAATGCTGCAACGTTCTTTGAATTGTTTTGCCATGCTCTGCAGCCTGCAGGTGCAGGTTTTCTTTTTGGATGGTTTCCAATACAGCAAAAGCTGCGGCGCTCATGAGCGGGTTACCGCCTGTTGTGCTGCCATGCATTGCAGGATGATGCTTACCGTATACTTTTTTATTGATCTTTTCTGTAGTTACATACGCGGCGCCGGGAAGTATGCCGCCTCCAAGTGTGTTACCAATGACCAATATATCGGGAACAACATTTTCATCCGCCGAAAACCATTTACCGGCATGTCCAAGCCCTGTAACAGTTTCATCAAAGATGAGCAGCATGCCATGTGCGCGGCATATTTTCTGCACCTCTTTTAAATATCCATCCGGCGCTACGGTAATTCCCGCCTTTGTCATAGTGGGCTCCATGATCAAAGCTGCCGTTTGTTCAGATATAGCTTCTTTAAGTGAAGCAATGCTTCCGTAGCTCACGAAATTTACATCTAAAGCAAAATCATTGAAGAAAGAACGCAGCTGAGGCTTTCCGCAAACAGACAATGCGCCCATGGTAGAGCCATGAAATGATCCGCTGATGGCAATGATGCCGCTTCTTTTTTTATGGTAGCCCCGTGCCATTTTCAGTGCTCCTTCGATAGCTTCTGAAGGTGAATTGCACGGATAAGATATGCTGAGCTTACCCGGAGTTATTTCAGCTATTTTTTTAGTGAGCATTGCCAGCGGCCTGCTGAAAAAAACCCTGCCCGACAAGGGGAGCCGGCTTAACTGTTCCTTCGCACGTTCCACCACGTATGGATGCTGGTATCCAAAACCGCCCGAAGCAAGATCTGTTATCTCGCTTCCATTTGAGCATTGTATGGTTGCGCCTTTTACTGCAATGGCTTCTGTACCGCCCAGCGATTCTAAAGCGCATGCAATAAAAGAGAGCGCATGGCTTTGATAGGCCATACGGGAACGGTGGGGAGCCATAATGATTTATTTCTGTTGGAATGAGGGAACGGAAATTGCACTAATCAGAAGGCCATTTACGAGGGATTCTTTCTCAATTCTTCTGCTACCATCCGCGCAAGTTTATTATAATCGATCGGTTCAACTGCTGTTCTGCGGGTTTCTTCCTTTCTGCGTTTGAAATTTTCATAGCTATTCCTGGAATTTTCCGCCATGCGTTCATAGAATTGCGCATTCCTTTCCAGTATTGCTTCTGTATATTCCGTATCGCCGTTCTCTTCATCAAAACAACGGGAATATAATTCTGCGTTGAAGGTCCTCATTGCTTCTAAAGAAGCTTCTGAAATACTTAGGTAGAATTTGCCGGTGTTGGAAAATAAGTTCCAGGCAGAACTGAATATATCGTTGCAATAACCTGCTG
>JBAVMD010000068.1:0-3036 GCA_049689695.1 Chitinophagaceae bacterium
AGTCCATACAATGGCGAGAGGGCCATCTATTTTAACTGTTTCAAAAGTGATGCGTTCGTCTGCTGCGCCTTTCTGAATTTTACTGATCTGCTCTGCGAAACCACTTACTGCATCAGTGCGGATAATGGTCTGGCCTTCTTTATTTCTGCCGATGGTTTGCAGGATCGCGCTGTCTGCAAAAGCATTCCTGATAGCGCCGGCATCTGCATTCTTCATTCCATCAAATAAGGCATTCACCGCAGCTTTCACCGAGTCTTCGGGAGTTTGAGCAACAGAATATGTATAAGTAACAATTAGTGTAGTTAATAATATACAAAAATGCTTCATGTAAGTCTGTTTTAAGATTTTCTGGCAGTTGAATTGGATTTAAAGATAAAACCCATACTCATGAACACGAGAATTATTACATCAGCGGTTGCTGCCTGTTTTTTGTTAGTGGTAATGACTTCATGCAGCACTACCCGCACGTATCCTGATAACAGGCCTTACCCGGGAGATCCTTACCCTACCGGCCGTTATCCTGCTCCCGATGGCCGCTATCCTGATAGTCGTTATCCTGACGGACGTTATCCCGATGGACGCAGCTATCCAACTTCAAGATATCCAGGCAAACTGCCTCCGGGCCAGGCTAAGAAAGTCTATGGACAGAAATCAGCGAAAGTATTTGCTCCCGGCCAACAGAATAAGAACTGGAAACAAGACAAGCATCACGATTACAAGAAAAAGAAATACTCAAAGAATAAGAAGTATAGGAATTAAATAAAGCACGGATTCAAACGGATTAAAGGATTTCACGGATAAGAATTTGGTAAACGATTCTTATCCGTGAAATCCTTTAATCCGTTTAAATCCGTGTTATTTTTTACATGTATCCCAATATTTTCAGCATGCTCTGCGCTGTCTGCTCTTTGGCGTATACCCAATCCACCAGTTTGCCATTCTTATCCTGCCCCACAATGATATGCTTAGGTGAAGGGATCAGGCAGTGCTTAATGCCTCCATATCCGCTGATCTGGTCCTGGTAGGCGCCGGTATGAAAGAAGCCTACATAAAGCGGCTCGCCGTCATTCACCTTTGGCAGGAACACTTCATTGATATGCTCTTCCGAATCGTAATAGTCATGGCTGTCGCAGGTGATGCCTCCCAGCACCACGCGTTGATAATCCACATCCCATTTATTGATCGGCAGCATCAGGAACCTTTCCCCTATACCCCAGGTATCGGGCAATGTTGTAATGAATGATGAATCTATCATGTACCAGATCTCGCGATCGTTCTGTTCTTTCTGTCCTATTACGCTATAAATATGCGCCATGCTCTCTCCCACCGTATAGCTGCCAAACTCTGTGAATATATTAGGCATGGGCACTTTGGAGCGCTTGCAGGCAGTTTTGATATTACCCACGATCTCGTTGATCATAAACTGGTAGTCGTACTCAAAACCAAGCGAGTGCTTAATGGGAAAACCACCGCCGATGTTAATGGAATCCAGCTCCGGGCAGATTTTCTTCAGTTGGCAGTACAGATTGATGATCTTATTCAGTTCGCTCCAATAATAAATATCGTCCTTAATGCCTTTGTTGAGGAAGATATGAAGCATTTTCAGCTGGAACTTGTTTTCGTAACCTTCAATCCTGTCTACATAAAATTCCAGGATGTCTTTTGCGCGTATGCCCAGCCGTGAAGTATAGAAAGGAAAAGTAGGCTCTTCTTCAGCTGCCACACGAATGCCCAGTTTAAAGGGAACGCGAACGGATTTAGCATACTCCTTCAACTCGTCCTTGTTGTCCAAAACAGGTATCACATTTTTGAAGCCCGTATTCAACAATTGAGCAATGCGCCTTGTGTATGATTTCTGCTTATAGCCGTTACAGATAATGTAGGTGTCTTTGGTGATCTTCTTTTTTTCGTACAGCTTCTTGATGATCTCGATATCGTACGCATAAGAGGTTTCCAGGTGAATCTCGTGCTTGAGCGCTTCTTCCAGCACGAATGAGAAGTGGCTGCTCTTGGTACAATAACAGTAATAATATTCCCCCTCGTATTTGTGCTTTTTGATGGCGTTTGCAAACATCTGCTTGGCCTTTCGTATCTGCATCCCGATCTTGGGAAGATAGGTGAGCTTCATAGGCGTGCCGTACTTGGCAATGAGTGCCTGGAGGTCAAGGCCGTTGTACTGCAAAAAATTGTCGTGCACCTCGAATCCTTCCTGCGGGAAGTTGAAAGTTTGCTTCACGAGGTCAAAGTAGGTATTGTTCATTCCGTTGGCTGGTGTGTATTTGATAGCTGTAAGATTAAGGTGAGCAAAAATAATTTTTTCAGCATAATAGTAAACAAAAAAACCGCGCCACGGTAATATGAATAAAAAAACGCCCCCGGTTGGGAGCGTTTACGAGTTTAATTTGTTTGGTCATCAGGTCATTTAGTCAATTGGTCATTGTTTTAACTAAATGACTTAATGACTATTTGACTATTGACTTATTTCACTGAAGCTACAAGGCTCTTGAACGATTCAGGATCGTTCATGGCGATATCGGCGAGAATCTTGCGATCTACGGTGATACCAGCTTGTGTAAGCTTGTGCATGAATTCTGAATAGGTCAAACCTTCTTCGCGAACAGCGGCGTTGATACGGGCTATCCACAAAGTGCGGTATTCACGCTTTTTCAATTTGCGGCCAACATAACGGTACTGAAGACCTTTCTCCAATACGTTCTTGGCAACGGTATATACATTTTTACGTTTGCCGTAGAAGCCTTTTGCTTGCTTGAGGATCCTTTTGCGTCGTGCGCGGGATGCAACGGCGTTTACTGAACGAGGCATGGTAAATTAATTTGTAGTTTAAAGTTTGTTGTTTGCAGTTTAAGACTTCACGATTATTTGAGTCGGAGAAGTCTTTTTACAAAGTCAAGGTTGGCAGGATGTACTACCCCGTCTTTCCTTAAACTACGCTTACGTTTCTTTGATTTCTTCGTCAGAATGTGACGCTTGAACGATTTCTGGTGCGTGATCTTCCCGGTGCCGGTTACCTTGAAC
>JBAVMD010000069.1:0-4217 GCA_049689695.1 Chitinophagaceae bacterium
TTATTCTTTGAGCACAGATCTTGAAAGGCCCTGGCTACTGAAGCTTGACGGGGGACTCAACCAGATTAAAGGCAAAGAATTGCCGGGTGTGCCCGTTTTTTCTTTCAATGAATTGTGCCCGTTGGCAGGAAGCAGCTATGCATTCTGGATCACATCAACAGATAAAGGTTCTCAGCCGGGAACAAAAGTGATGCTGTATGATACGGTTGAACTAGTTGTTGTAGAAGCGCAGTTCATTGGTAAAATGTATGCAAAGAAAGTGGTGAAGATAGATGATGCATCTTACTATATTCTTACAAGAGACAGCCAACTGATACATGTATCCCTGGTGAACAATGCCATCAGTTTCAAGCAAGGTTTTTATACGAATGATGTGGTGATCAATGATGTGCTGCCAACAACTGACGGGCTTATTTTGATTACAGGTACACTAAGTGGTACGAGTCACTTTGTTGGTGTTTTCAATCATCCCGTGATCGAGCTGTTTATAAACTCCAACTTCCGCGAAGCGCCCTGGTTCAGTCATGAAACCGAGGATGGACGAATAATGGTACACGATTCCAGGCATGTGCTGGTGCTTGACATCAGTGTTGTGGGCGGAGTTATTAATCTTGCCTTGCTCAATGCAAGGTTGCTGATCACACCGCAATCACTGCCTGGGCCTGCTATCAAAATTTATCAATTGACCAACGATCCTGTTTCGAAAGAAATGTTCATGCTGGCAGGGGAGAACGGGTATTATAAGGGAGAGATCGCAGCGGTGTTTGGTGAAAACCTTCAGACCTGTATCCTGGTCAATGGTGATTTTTCATCCAACTTCCAGAAAAAGCTTGTGAAATTACAAAAGGATACTTATGCAGGCTCGCCAGTTCTGGTAAGCAAGCAAAACCTGAACAATGTAGTTTCTGATTCGCGGATCATAGACGTTAGTGATGTGATGTGTGAACCGGTTGAGCAACCCGGTACTACACTGCGGTGTATTACTGCGCTGCAACAGGTCTGCTGGCTTACGCTTGAGCAATTCGAATACAATGAAACCATTCCCGGACAGGAAGCTGTCGAGCAGGACCAGGAAGACATGGTGGCTGCAATACAAAAAACAGCGCAGCCTATCTGGCGTCCCAACACGAAATATTACATACGCTTCAGGTTGAAAGATGATGTGGACAATGGCGGCAGCACGTCCCGTGCGTATGATTATTATTATGGTTTCCGTACGGTTGGGCCATTGGGTCATTATCATAAGCATCCGGACGCGCATTACCTGCCTGCAGGCGCAAGCCCGGATGAATATCCGCTCACTTCACTCAGCCAGTACATCGATTACAACCGGTCTTATCCAAATGCCGATGGCAACCTGTTACAGGCCAAGCCGATCTTTTACGGCAACCAGCAATGTAAGATCACCATCTTTTTTGCACAGCCGCTGGCATATCACATGCTCACTACATGGCCTCAATACAATGGATTGCCGGAGCTGAAGGGTGAAATGCATATTGCAATTAAAGACCCTGTTACTGATACGGTAATTCCTTACCCGTTGCCGGTGAACTGGACAGATGAAACAGTGCCTTTGCCGGAAGCCGGCGAAGTATGGGTGGATGATGATGATCCGAGGATACCGCTTACCATTCGCATGCTCAATAATTACATCAATTATATTAATGAGCACGACGATGCCATTGAATGCGAGCTGACCATCGGGGAGCCTATAACGCCTGCTGCACATGCATACTCCGTAACGCTCACCAATCTCAAGCCGCTTAAATTGTATACGGCCATTGTGTACAATGCTTTTGAGGTGAACAGCGATAACAATATGAAGAGCGAAGAGGTGCACAAGTTCGTATTCCAGACATCACGGTACGCCAATTTTGAGCAGCAGGTGAAGAGCTATAACCTGAAAGATGAAGATAATAATGAGCGGCAGGCTGTGTTCAGCATTCCATTGACTGTGACTGCGGCTGCTATCAATACGGCTTACAACATCATTACAGGAGCAAGTGACCCTGACAGCACTGCGCTGGAGCCTAAATACCTGCACTTGTTTGATCGTGCAACGGAAGGGGTGCTTGGTTTTAAACCGCTGGATGCGGCAGTTACTACGGAGTTCAACCTGCTGAAGAATGTGGCTACCGGTGAAACCATAGCCATTCTTATCAGGAACCCTGAGCCATTCAATATTCCTAAAATTCCATTGACGGAAATGCAGGGAGCTATTGAAGTGATGTCTGGCGCAACTCCTGATAATGCTTATAAGGTGCTGTATTCAAAAGATTATTCGCAGGCGTTGATCATGCACACCAGTAAAAAGATCACTGCGGCAAATCTTGATTTCCGGTTCAGGTACAAAACATGGAATGGCAGCGCTTATGTACCAGAAAGTACGATAGATGCACTACAGATAATGGTTAACTCATAAATGCAACTGCAATGCCTTTTATCAATCGATATCCAAAAAATGATGCTTCGCGCAATTACTTTTTTTCGGAAGAGTTTACTGACGATGCAGAAGATTTTATTTTCTCCGCGGGAAGGCATTTCAACGCCGCGCTCATCAGCCGCATCTCTACCAAAGGTGATGTAGAATGGGAAAAATTATATTATGTGCAGGATGAGCCTGACCCGGTATTCGTGAGAAAAATGATACAGTTGTCGCGCATGGACGATGGCAGCCGCCTGCGCTATGTTGCGTACATGACCACGGGGCAGCGTCATTACCTGCTGGGTCTCGACAGCGATGGCAACACGTTCTGGTTCTACCGTATATTCTGGGATGCCGAGGATGTGAATTTTTATATAGAGCCGTGCAGAACAGATAGCACGTTTTACCTGATCATATCAAACTTGCGTTTTACCGGCAAGGGGTTGCCTTTTGCAGCAAAGTTTGACGCCGATGGTAATTTCCGTTTCGGACAATGGCTGATAAAAGAAAAGCATGAATTTGTAGTGGATGCAATACGCTCTCACGAGAAGGGCATTGCACTTGCAGGAAGATATATTGAGAATGAATCTACCGGCCTTGTCATCGATTTAGATCCTGATCTTAAATTCATGCAGGCGCTGGAGATCAACGCGCCTCCTGTTCAAATACATGCTATTGAAATCAGGGAACCGGGCGAATACCTGCTCTCAGGCCATATTGGAAAAGAAGAAGGTTTGTTCGCAACCCTGTTGAAAGATGAAGGCGGATTTATTATTTACAATCTTCCCAACACCAGCAATCATTTATCAAGCCTTACCCTGGGTGCTAAAGAATTCTATTTCGTGCAGCGCTTTTCAGGCAATGGTATCGTATTCAGGATCGGTTGGGATTTTTCCGTGATCTGGGCAAAAGATGTGAAGCTCGATGTGAGGGAACCGAACGGTATAGATTATATCAGGTATAACCGTACAACAGATAAGATCACGTTCGATGCATTCACCAAACTGCTCGGCAGTTTTGTAGGTTATACCGATGAAGACCTCAATAGCTGCAAGACCGTTGCTCTTGATGTTCCGCGTTTTGTTGAAAGAGATGCGGTAGCTAAGCGTTTTGAAATATTTAATAAAGAACAGCGCATTGATCAGAAGGGATGGGAAGTAGGTGAGGAAATGATCGTTTCGCCTAAAATAGAATCCTGCCCTGACCCCGGAGATGGGGAACCGGTGGAAATTGATGAAAATACTTCACTGCAATCGCCCAATTTTTACCTGCAGGCCGCGGGTTCAACTGCGGCTGATGGCAGTGCAAGAGGCATTCATTTGCGTTGGACTTTCAGCGGCGTGCTGGGAGAAAATCATCTCCCGAAGGGAAATTATGCTTCTACTAATTTCAATTTCAACAAGCCCCATGATTTTGTTAAGTTGTACAGAACGCCTTATGCAAAATACCAGGTGACCATCGATTTTTCTACGAAGCCTGCAGTAGTAGATGATAATAATAAAGTGTGGATATACAGGCCGCAGGACAAAGTGTTCTATGTTTATTTCAGGAATGCGGCGAAGTATGCTTATGTAAGAGGCTTTGTTGATCCGCTGGAGAACCCGATGTCTTTCATCAGGAACTACGGATCGGAGATCATCGAGATCGAAAATAAAAAGGAATTGTTCTTTGCTGCGGAACTGCATGCAATAGATGTTGTAGCCACCAGCAGCTTGAAAACAGAATCGCTTTCTGTTGCTGAAAATGCGCTGGCGGTCCCCAAAATAACTACAACGCGCAGAACATATAATTC
>JBAVMD010000070.1:0-2222 GCA_049689695.1 Chitinophagaceae bacterium
GGGTTATTAAGATCGGTTGTTGAATTTGCGCAACCGCTCAAAATTTTAAGAACAAATCCTAAAAAATCCTGACAAATCATGACAACCCGCGTTCCCTTTCTTTATTAAAAATGCACAACCTTCCCCGACCCTGAAATATTTGTATTGATAACGGGACTGCCCTTATAGTAAACATTCCCGCTTCCTGAAATGGTTACGTCCAGTTTCTGCGTGGCATGCAGCCTTATATTTCCCGAGCCGCTTGTTTGTGTGTTTGCTTCTGCGGCAACTACATTTGGAAAATCGATATTACCGCTGCCGCTTATTCGAAGCCGCTCCTGTGAAACCACACCACTCTCCACATAAATATTTCCCGATCCGCTTACAGAAGCATCCACTACACCTGTATTCAACTGCTGAATGCGCAGATCGCCGGAACCACTTACTGCAAGTTCCATATTGGCAGGAGAGAAATTACCGTTAGCATATACGCTTCCGGACCCGCTCAGCTTAAGACTGTTGAAAAGCGGGGCCGATACTGCGATCTTTATTTGTTCATAATTTTTAACACGCACATTGTTTTTGAATTTTATTACCAACCTGCTGTTGGATACATAAGTTTCCAGAACGTTCAGGATATTTCTTTGTGCCGTGATCTCCACTTTCCAGGCAGCTTCCTGTTTTACCTGCACGTCTGCATCCATGCGAACTTCGAGCCCGTTAAAATTTCCGGTAAGCCGTTCTTCTATGATCACAGGCCCGTCACCTGTAACTTTTTCGCATGAAGAAAATAAGATTGCCAATGCACTTAATACTGCTAAACTTAACTGTTTCATTGTAATTGTTTTGAACTTTAAAAAATCAGAACTCCACTTTATAGTTTAAAACCGGGATCAAACCATTCTGGTAACTGGTTACGACTTTATTTTTTTCATCATCGAACCTTTGACCGTATACGTTCAACCGGTTAGTAACATTCTGAATGTCGAGCGACAAGGTGCTGGTATGATGCCTGCGGTTCCACTTCATGCTCAATCGCAGGTCTGTACGGAAGTACGCTGGGTTTTGCAGGCTGAACGCTTCTTTGTCTCGGTACACGCCATACCCTTTTTCGATGGATTTGTCAAGATCAATGGGTGTGGTGTGCAGTCCTCCTGCATAAACTGTTTTAATGTTAATGCCGAATGTTCTCAGCTTACCGGCTGATAAAAATTCTTTGCCCGCCACCAGCGTGTTTACATGGTTTCCATTGAATCGTGTATTCCTTTCTATTCCATCAGCCGCGGTGTATTTAGATTGATACAGGGAAGTGCTGATGGTATAATAAAAATTATTGGCCAGGTATTTTTCCAGGGATACTTCTATTCCATAATTTCTTCCTTTGCCTTTGTTCACGAGCGCATCGGTCACATATTCGTTTTCTATGTTCAGCAGGGAAAGCGTGCTGGTATCGCTGATGCTGATGGGAACATTGTACAATTGCTGGTAGTACGTTTCAATCTTAACAGAAAGATTTTTATTGAAAGCATGTTGGTAAGATGCAACGTAATGATGTGCTTTAGTAAGGCCTAAGCCCTTATTTGGATGGAACAGCTTATCATCATTTCCTTGTAGCTGTGCGAAATATACGCCCATCGCCTGTACCTGGCTATGCCCGCCATAGCCCAACGCAATACTGTTTGATTTATTCAACTGCCATTTTAAAGATGCCCTGGGCTCAATGGCGCTGGTGTTGTTGTAAAGCAATTGCAGGTAATGCAAACCTGCATTGAATGTGAGTGCATTTGCAGGCCGGAACTGCCATTGCGCAAACGCCTGCACCGTTTGAGTGTTGTTCTTGGTATCGATCACTTCCTTCAGCGGAGCATCATCGTTCTCTTTTGATTTTTTATAATAATCAAAACCGATGAAGTTGACGATGGCTCCTGCACGCAAGCTGTTCTTTACAGAGAATTTATGATTGAGGGTTGAGCTGATGGTCCATTTGTGGGTCTTGTAATTATCCCGGTACGCTTCGCTGCTGGAATAATCATCTTCTATGTATTGATAATTCTCTGCGATCTTATTGTAAGAGAAGGCAACAGCAGAGCGCAGGTTGGTCTTGCTGCCGATCATTATACTATGCGTAACACCTGTAGCTCCGGTATTGGAAACAAATTGAGAATTATACCTGTCGTTTTTTTCGTTCCATTTCAAAGAGTCTTTCAGCGCTTTATCATTCTGCGAGCTCAATCCTCCAAAGC
>JBAVMD010000071.1:0-3562 GCA_049689695.1 Chitinophagaceae bacterium
TCCGTGTAATCCTTAAATCCTTCTTCTAATCCGTGCTTCTTCTCCTATCTTTATTTAAGCTGTTTCATCTTCTGCTGCACCGCTTCATTCTTCGGGTCTATCTTTAGTGCCTTTTCATAACTGGTCAAAGCATTTTTGGTATCACCGGCTTTTAGATAAACATCTCCCAGCAGTTCCGGCAAATTTGCAGCGTCCGGATAAGAAGGAATGTACGTCTGCAGAATGTCAATGGCATCATTTATCCTTTTTGGGTCGTTCCGCAAAAAACGGGCAACAGCGGTGATCTCATCCTGCAGCGGAATTACTTTATAGCCGTACATCGCAGATAGTTTGCTGTAATGATCTTTAATGATAGTACTATTCACCTTTTGACGGAATGCATTGTTATAAGTAAGATGCCATTCCGGGTAAACCAACCTGATGCCATCATACAATGCTTTCACCGGCTCAGACGTATGTGTTTCGTCGGGATAGTAAATGTATTTGTATTTCAATCCTGCAATATTCTTCACTTTCAGAATAGAATCGAGTTTTAACTGATTGGCGTGAAAAGCCGTTCCCTCATTTGCATCGCTGAAGAATAGGAATTTGTTCGATATGCTGTTAGCATTTAGTTTATCGGCAACCTGCTGCAGCATTACTTCCCTGTCCCATTGCAGTGAAGGACTTATAGCGATATACGCATTGAAGTAATCAGGATGATTCACCATGCAGTATACGGCCATCAATCCACCCAGCGAATGTCCTGCCAATGTTTTGTAAGGACCGGCCTGGTATTGCTTTTCTACATAGGGCATTACTTCCTGCTTCAGAAACTGCAGGAATTTCTCTCCGCCGCCGCTTCTCTTGCCAAATGCATTTGCGCTGGTATCTTCTTTGCCATCAGGTCCCAGGTTGAAATGCGTTGGTGTAAGATCGCGGGTACGGTCTGTATTCGCAATGCCTACTACGATCATTGAGGGGATTATCCTGTAAGCGTCTGACAGGTATTGCACTTGTCCGCTTGCCATTTCTGTAAACATTTCGCCATCCATTATGTACAGCACGGGATATGTTTCATTCACACGCATTTTTGCAGGTGTACGGATATATAGGGTTCTTTCTTCGCCCAGTATTTTTGATTGGATCTTTTTAACATGACCAATGGTGATGCTGTCATTGGATTGTGAAAACGAAAGTGCAGGAACAAGGCTCATGAATAAGAGCGCAACAGCAATGGCTGTTTTTTGTATCGGTAACATAGACTGTTTGTTTTTTTGTGATTTCTAATTATTGATGTCTGTTTTCTTTCTTGTTGAAACACTGCGCATTGTTTCAGGTTGAAAGCTTTGTTGTTGATGCATTTTAAAGTTTAGTACCAACCGCTAACGAGAGGTTGAGTTGAGATTTCACGCAAAGACGCAAAGGAAGACGCGGAGGCGCAAAGCTTAAACGAGCCCCTTGCGTCTTTGCGAATCTTAGCGACTTCGCGTGAAATCTTCCCGGCTCTCTGGGTCACTACAGTAAAAAATCAATCACGTTCTGGCAATACATTTCCTTACAACACATTTAATGTGGTTGTCAGTAAATGATTATATAATAATGATTATTTCTTTTTCTCTTCGTCGTCTTTATACTCCAATATATCTCCCGGCTGGCAATCCAGTTCTTTGCAGATAGCTTCTAAAGTTGAAAATCTTATGGCCTTTACCTTACCCGTCTTAAGAATAGACAGGTTCACCGGTGTGAGGCCTATTCGTTCTGCCAGGTCATTAGACCTTATCTTGCGCCTGGCGAGCATTACGTCTAAATTTATTACGATCGGCATATTATAAGGTTAGGTCTTGTTCTTCCTGTAAAACCAGGCCTTGTTTAAAAATGGCAGCCATGAAAAAAGCAAACACTCCAGCCAGCAGGTGCAGGAAGCCAATTCCCACTACATCGCTCAACTCATACCCGATAATTGCCAGTATCAGCAGGGATAGAACAGGTATAATTACATTGAACCTGTAGAACCGTTTCAACCGCGAAACATTTTTTGGCGTGAACAACCGCTCCTGCCTGAACGCATTGAATACGCCGCTCAGCAACCAAAGGAATAATCCATACAACAGGATGATTGCGATGCTGATCACCAGGTAAGAATTATTATACTCGCCAAGTATAAAAGGTGTTCGGGTAAAAGGATAAAAGATCCGGAATGAACCGTCACTTAATACATCAATGGGTATCCACGACGCAGACGAGGTTTTTGATAACAGCACCACTCCCAGTACATAGGCCCCTGTGACCAGGTAAAGGATCGATATGATCTTTGTGATGTAATACAGGATGTTCGCAATAAGCTTTACCGACTTCATTCCATGAATGTTTCGGCAAATATAAATTAATTATTGATAAACGATAATTAATTTATCTAATTTATTAAAAAATTTAGGTTTAATATGCTCGCCAAATATCTATTTCTTTGATCCTCAATGTGGTTGATGATGTGATGCTGTATATTTATAAATAGACGAGCAGGCATAAAACTTAGTAATGAATTCAAAACATAAACTGATCTTATTGGTGGGGGTGTTGTTTGGGCAATTGGCCTTTTCACAAAAGCTATTAAAGCTGATAGATGCCAATGCTACGGAAGAAACCAAAGCGCTGCACAAAAATCTGGGAAGGCTTTCAGAAAAGCATATTCTTTTCGGGCACCAGCATGCAACAGAATACGGACATGGGTGGGATGGGGACCAGGGCAGGAGTGATGTAAAATCTGTGACCGGCTCACATCCTGCGGTGATCGGCATTGATTTTATGGGACTTTCCGGCAGGCCTGACAGCCTGATCGAAAAGACTAAAAAAGACCTGCTGAAAAATATAACGGATACTTATAACCGCGGTGGCCTTACTACTGTGTCATGGCATTTTTCCAATCCAGCATCCGGGGGTGGATTTTATTGGAATGATACTATTTCCAAACCTACAGTAAAGTATATTATTCCCGGCGGCACCCATCACGAAGCATATAAAAAAATATTAGGCACTATTGCTGAAGTAGCTAAATCTGCGAAAGGCAAAGATGGAAAGCTGGCGCCGATGATCTTCAGGCCGTACCATGAGTTTGATGGCGACTGGTTCTGGTGGGGAAGAAGCCATTGCACGGTTGACGAATTCAAAACATTGTGGCGGTTCACGGTTGCTTACCTGCGTGATTCATTGCAGGTGCATAATTTCATTTATGCATTTTCTCCCGATAACAGGTTCAGTACGGAGGAAGAATTCCTCGAGCGTTATCCGGGCAATGAATGGGTAGATATGGTGGGAATGGATAACTATGGCGATTTTGGCCGTGATGGAAAATACGACCTCGAAGGGGGTTATAAGAAACTAAAGATCGTTTCAGATTTTGCAATCAGATCCGGCAAGCTCGCGGCATTTACCGAAACAGGATTAGAGTCGATAGCGCAACCCGATTGGTGGACGGAAACCTTACTGAAAACATTGCAGCGCAGCAGGCTCAAATTAAGCTACGTGCTGGTTTGGAGAAATGATTCACGCAGCCCAACGCATTATTATGCGCCTTATCCCGGGC
>JBAVMD010000072.1:0-5615 GCA_049689695.1 Chitinophagaceae bacterium
CAACTTCCAACTTCGAACTATTGTTTGGCTTCATCCCAAACAAAAACCTCGTCACCTTCCACCTCCGTATCACCAAATGATAAACCGCAACCGATAAGAACAATGAAGCCAATGATAAGAACAGGTATTTGCTCAGTACCGAATCACTTGCCTGCACAACGTAAAATGCAAGGATCACAATAATGGTTTGATGAACAATGAAGAAAGGATACACTGCCTGCGAAGCATAATTCGAAAATGCGGTAGGCTTGCGCAGGTACTTCTTTCCATATCCTGTCAACGCCATTACCCAAAACCATGCGATGGCAGGGAACATGGCAAGGTAGACGTACGTTCCCGGCAGCGTTTTCCAGGTGTCCGGAGATGCATCCCAGGGCTCGAGGCTATTCCACCTGAGATAATTCATGGCTATAAATAGGGCCAGGCCTATCGATAAAGAAGTTCGCCTGTTCCTCTCCAGGCTGTCCATCAGCAAAGGATTTGAAGCGCAAAAGAAACCGATCAGCAAAAACAGGAACCAATAAATAAGATAAGTGTAATCGTGAACAAGATCATTCGTTTGCGGAAATTTCAATACAAGCGATGCATACGCGATCATGGCCGGGATGATGAACAGGTAAATGCGTTTTCCTTTCGCAAGCCAACCAAGCCCCTGCGTAAATGCCTGTCCTTTTTTGCTCATCATCCATGCAAACAAAGGCGCAGCCACCAGGTCGTACACAAAAAGATAAGCAATGAACCAGAGGTGATGCCAGCTGGTATCTCCTTTAGGGTAAGGCTGGCCGTTAAAAATATTGGGGTAAAAATCCCAGAACGAACCGGTGAATCCCTGCGCTACGCGTTCCATATAGATCTGTGGGGGAATAATCACCAGCATGCCGAATAAAAGCGGGATGAACAGCCTGCGGAAGCGAAGGCCGATGAAAGAACCTGCCGTTCTTTTCTGCATCATGTAATAGCTCACGGCTCCAGAAATAAAAAACAGTAACGGCATCCTGAACCGGCTGAGCCAGAAGTTGAATTCCAGCAGCACGTTGCTGGTTTCTTTGTTCTTGATATGCCACGATTCTTCTGCCACAAAAGGCATAGCGGCATGAAAGAACAATACTCCGATGATGGCAAAAATGCGAAGCCAGTCGAGATGAGCCTGGCGGGATGCTGGTTGCATAATTTTTTTTCAAACATATCGCCGCATGGCGCGAAAGGGAAATTAGTTTGACGTGTGGACTAATCGTGGTGACGAGTAGAAGGAACAAGGGACAAGGGACAAGGCACAAGAAGCAGGAAAAGAATTAAAGCTTCCAACCTTGAAACCTTGCTCCTTTTCTTGCTTCTTGTCCCTTGTCCCTTACTTTGTTTTCCCTATTTTTGCCCCTTCAAAATTCAACTGAATGGCAAGACAGATAGCGTTCCGCGAAGCTTTGCGTGAAGCAATGAGCGAAGAAATGCGCAGGGATGACCGGGTGTTCCTCATGGGCGAAGAAGTAGCAGAATACAATGGCGCTTATAAGGTAAGTCAGGGCATGCTGGACGAGTTTGGCCCCAAACGCGTGATAGATACCCCTATATCCGAATTAGGCTTTACCGGCATAGCTGTGGGCGCTGCCCAGAGCGGACTCAGGCCGATAGTAGAGTATATGACCTGGAATTTTGCCGTGCTGGCACTTGATCAAATCCTCAACACAGCTTCAAAAATGCTGGCCATGAGCGGGGGACAGGTAAGCTGCCCGATCGTATTCCGCGGGCCTAATGGCTCTGCCGGCCAGCTTGGCGCTCAGCACTCCACCGCTTTCGAAAGCTATTATGCCAACATACCCGGTGTGAAAGTGATCTCTGTTTCCAACCCCTACGACGCCAAAGGGCTGATGAAAGCAGCTATCCGCGATGAAGATCCGGTGATCTTCATGGAAAGTGAAGTGATGTATGGCGAAAAAGGCGATGTTCCGCTGGAAGAATACATCATTCCAATCGGAAAGGCAGATGTAAAAAAAGAGGGCAGCGATGTTACTATCGTATCCTTTAATAAAATGATGAAAGTAGCCCTGGGCGCAGCAGCAGAATTGGAAAAAGAAGGTGTGAGCGCCGAAGTGATCGACTTGCGTACCATCCGTCCGCTCGACTGGATGACCATTCTTGAATCAGTAAAGAAAACAAACAGGCTGATAATAATAGAAGAGCAGTGGCCTATGTGCTCTGTTTCTTCAGAGATCACCTATCGCATACAAAAGGAAGGATTCGATTACCTGGATGCTCCCATCCGCCGCCTTACCGCCGCCGATGCTCCCATGCACTACGCGCCTAATTTAGTAGCAGCCGCCCTGCCGGATGTGAATAAAGCGGTGAGATTGGCGAAGGAAGTGATGTATATGAAGAAGTAGTTTAAACTAATAAGCCCCGTAAAAACGGGGCTTTATTTTTCAATCATGTTAATCTCTTAAAACAAACGGATGGCTGTGTTCAGCAACTGCACAAACATGTAAGCACATGTCATCAGGAACCCACCTAAGAACGCCAGCTTCACCATAAACTTACCGGGTACTTTCGGAGCAAATAATAATTCTGCTTTCATAGGGAAACTTTTGATTGGATAATAGATTTTCAAAGGATTTACAAGTATAAAACTAATCATCGCCTTTTGCATTGTCAATGCTTAAACCCCTAAGTATTAGTACGCTAAGTGTTAACCAGTATTTTCACCAACTGCGCAGCCGGTTGTGTTCAAACACCCATTCAGGTGTAATGATGTCTTGGTTTTCAGCTACTTTATACCATGGCGAATTGCGGGGATCCATCGGGTTTTTCAATAAATGGATATCCTGTGCAGGCATATAGCTCTGCGCCAGCAAATAAATTTTTTCTTTTTTCCCGTTTTGGGCCACGTCCATTACCATTACAGCATGGCCGGGAAATCCGCCTTTAATAAGTACATCGCCAGCCTGAATATCCTGCAGCCTGCTTACCAGCCGCATTTGCTTTTCAAGCGAAGCTGTGCCGCAATACGCAAACACCGTGCGCAGGTAGCGGTCAAAAGCCACCCGGTCTTTTCCATGCCGGTAAGAATAAGGATGGGACGCATTGTCCTTAAAAACGATCTCTTTCCATCTTTGCTCTTCATAGAGGTATTCAGCGCGAAGCCGCATCACAGCATCGGCGCATTGCTGCAGGTCTTCCCTACCCACTGAGATGTCGAGCACGGCAAACTGTGCACCTTGATTTCGCTTAACCAGGCCGTTATACAGGTAAACAGTATTGTCTGATCTCAGCCGCCGGTTCCTCAGCCAGGCTGTAAAGGAATGCGCATCAGCAGGCACACGTTCATATCCGGGTGGCAAGGGGATTTCTTTAATGGCGGAATATGCCGGTAGCAGCTCTGGCCTGGAATGAGCTGAAGGATGCGGGCTGAACAAAACTGGCAAAATTATTGCCAGTGCCAAGAGCAAGTTCATTATTCCTTATTTTTGAAACCCTGATCCAGATGAAATTCCTTTCCATATCATTATTTGTTATACTTAATTAAAAAACTTTTATCCGCCCCTGGCGGAACAAAGTACTGAGGACCCACTATGTCGAACATCCTGATTATTGACGATGAGAAAGCGATACGTAAGACCCTGAGCGAAATACTTTCGTACGAAGGATATAAAATAGACGAGGCCAGCGATGGCGAAGAAGGGCTAAAGAAACTGCGGGAAAAAGAATTTGATGTAGTACTCTGTGATATTAAAATGCCTAAAGTTGATGGCATTGAATTCCTTGAAAAATCGAGAGAATTCAATGTAGATACGCCCATCATCATGATCTCCGGGCACGGCACCATCGAAACTGCGGTGGAAGCTGTAAAGAAAGGCGCGTATGATTACATCAGCAAGCCGCCCGATCTCAACCGCCTGCTCATCACCATCCGCAATGCTATGGACAAGAACCAACTGGTTGCGGAAACCAAGGTGCTTAAAAGAAGGGTGAGCAAGGTGCAGGAAATGATAGGAGAGTCAGAGCCCATCCGTCGTATCAAAGACACTATAGAAAAAGTGGCTAAAACTGAAGCACGTATACTCATCACTGGTGAAAATGGTGCAGGTAAGGAATTGGTGGCCCGCTGGGTGCATGAAAAAAGTGCAAGGGCCGATGGTCCGCTGGTAGAAGTGAATTGCGCGGCCATTCCAACTGAACTGATAGAAAGCGAATTGTTCGGGCACGAAAAAGGCTCGTTCACTTCTGCTATCAAGCAGCGCATAGGTAAGTTTGAGCAGGCAAATGGCGGAACGCTTTTCCTGGATGAGATAGGTGATATGAGCGCAAATGCACAATCGAAAGTATTGCGTGCATTGCAGGAAGGAAAGATCACGAGAGTGGGAGGCGATAAAGACATCAGCGTTGATGTACGCGTGATCGCGGCCACCAATAAAGATCTGCTGAAGGAAGTAGACGAGAAAAATTTCCGTCTCGATCTTTATCATCGCCTGAGCGTGATCATCATACATGTGCCTTCGCTGAATGAAAGAAAAGACGATATTCCTTTATTGGTTGATAAATTTCTGGCCGATGTGTGCGCAGATTACGGCATCGCTAAAAAAGCAATAGATAAAGATGCGATCGATACCTTAAAGCAGCACGACTGGACCGGTAATATCCGTGAGCTGCGCAACGTAGTGGAACGCCTGATCATTCTTTCCGGTAAGTCTATTACTGCGGATGATGTGCGAACTTATGTGTTGCCGAAGAAATAAGTTTTCAGTTAGCTAACTGCAAACCGCCAACTGAAAACATGCGTCAATTTCTTAAACAATTCCTTCCCCCCATAGCCAAACGCCTGCTCAAGTACGATTTTAAGTACGGCTGGCATGGCGATTACAAAAACTGGAACGAAGCATTGCAGCATACCAGCGGGTACAATGCCGCAAACATCCTGGAGAAAGTGCGCGCTTCTGCGGTGAAAGTAAAAAAAGGCGAAGTAGTCTATGAGCGCGATGCGATCACTTACGATAAGGCGCCTGTATATTATCCCGTGCTGGCTGCACTTTTATATGCAGCTTCAGTAAATAATAACAAACTTACTGTGCTGGATTATGGCGGATCACTTGGAACGCTTTATTATCAGCACCGTGCTTTTCTGCAGGGGATAAGCGAGTTGCATTGGTGCATTGTAGAACAGCCGCAGTTTGTTGAAGCCGGTAAAAAAGAATTTGAGGACCATCAGCTTCATTTCTTTTTTTCGGTTGAAGAGATGATGAAAACTTATAAGCCAGACATTGTGCTGTTTGAATCATCCCTGCAATATTTTCCTGATCCTTATGCGGCAGTGGAGGAAGTGATGTCTTACAACATTCCTTTTTTTTTCATTGATAGAATTGCCTTTGCTCCCGGCGAAAGCGACCGGCTCACCATCCAAAAAGTGCCGCCTGCTTTTTACGATGCTTCTTATCCCTGCTGGTTCCCATCGAAAGAAAAATTTATGGCGATGATGAACAGCAGGTATGAACTGATCGGAACTTTTGAAAGCGGTTTTACTTTGCAACTGGGGCTACAGGAATTGAAGTATGAGGGGGCGTGGTTTAGGTTATTGAGTCATTAAGTCATTAGTCATTAGGTCACTCGGTCATTGGGTCATTAAGTCA
>JBAVMD010000073.1:0-18259 GCA_049689695.1 Chitinophagaceae bacterium
GCTCCAATACGGCGCTGCGATTGATACAAAATCCACGGATTCAGAAACGCTGCTGCACAAAGCAGTAAAGGGGAAGCACATAAAAAGGGTTGAGTTTCTGCTAAGTCATAGTTCCATTGTCAATGAAAAAAACAAACGGGGGGAAACGCCTTTGCATATTGCTGCGCGATCAGGGGAAGCCGAAATAGTTTCACTGTTGCTCAATCACAAAGCTGATCTGCATATCAAAGATCAAACAGGAAAAACAGCTTTTCATTTGGCCGTTCAGAAAAGCGACCTTCCGGTGGTTTCTGCATTTATTCATCTTCTGAACGCTGCAGACATAAATGCTACAGATGATAATTTAATGACCCCTCTTCATCTTGCCGCTGAAAAAGGGAGCAAAGCAGTTGTTGATCTGCTGATAGCAAACGGCGCATTAACCGGTGCCAGAAGCAAGAATGACTGGACAGCTATTCACATCGCTGCTCAAAACGGGCATGCGGATGTGATAGAATATTTGTTGTTGAACGGGGCAGATAAGGAAGCGGTATCGGGCAATCCTTATTTAACGCCTCTGCAACTGGCGGCTGAAACAGGGCATACAGAGGCAATAAAGGTATTATTGAAAAACGGCGCAGCGTTAGATAGAGAAACCCCTTCACGGCCCAACCCCTTTTTGCTTTCCCTTAAAAACAGAGAGTATGCTGCTGCACTATTTTTATTAGAAGCGGGCGCTGATATCGATGCTGTGACCAAAGACGGTAAAAATGCTTTTTCATTTTTATTTCTCGCGTATCGCTTATATTTTTTTACTCCGGGGGAAGCTGAAACAGAGGTCTGGCTTTTCCTGAAGCGTCTCATTGAAACGATAGCTCAGGCTGTTGAGCAGGAATTTATTATTCCGGAAACTATCGACTATAGTATCCTGATGTTCTTTGCAGGCGATGCAGTATATGAAAACATACCTTTTACGCCAACAGGAAAGACACCGGGCGCATACGGCGAAATGATTCAATTTGGCTTTACAGCAGATAAACTTCTTGTACTGATATGCGACAGCAATTTTTTTTCCGGTATTACTTACTGCAGGTATAATGAAGAAGAGAATATTCTCACCTTAATGGTGGCAAGCGAATCAGGCAAGCCGGCTAAAATAAAGTATAAAATTGAGGATGAACATTACATGCTCATCACATACTATCCATGCCTTACCTTGCTTTGCAAAGAGAACGACCAATGGACAGGACGCGATGTAGACATGAAAACCAGCTAATCTGTATTATTCAATATAGCCGGCAGGGTCCTCAGTGATCAAATCTGCAACTTCTCTATACACTGAAGCATTTTGTTCCATCTGCTCATTAAGAGGTGAATTCTGCTTTCCAATGCTTTCAAAGAAATCTGCCGCGTTTCTAAGTAATATAGCAGCCAATTCATACACTTTTTTACCTGCTATTTGTTCTTCAGGGTCTGCTTCAAGAAGAGATGCTGTTGTATTAAAAATATCTACATTCTCCTTCATCTGTTCCTTCAAAAGTAAATTTTCCTCTCCCAGGTTATTCATAAAAACAGCGGCATCGTTCAGCAGTTTTACAGCAAGACCAGTATTTGATGTTCGGATAATTGGCTGCGCATCCGGAAATGTTGCTCCAAGGACTTTCATTTTTTTGTCGAAATACTTAAGCCAGTGGAAATATCGTTCCCCGTTGAACGGGCCGTTTTCCGATCGCCAGTACGACATCATTTGCGGGAATATATTAAACTGGAGCCCCTCCTCCTCTACTATTATGCGGTCAAGAGGCAACAGCCTCAAGCCTTTCATTATTTCTTCCCATTCGTCAATCGTTGCGCCATTACTTCGCATTTTCTGTGCTAACTCACCCGGGTCGCTGGTTCCCAGTTTAGCCTGGGCTATTTTCTTCCTGGAAGTATCTTCATTGTGCAGCAAAAAACCTAACCTTACGCTCACTACACCCTGCAGGGCCGATGTAATACCAGCAAGAAAAAAATGGCGTGCAATATTATTCAGTTTTGCCTGGGAAATTTCGGGTAGCCAGATGAGTACTCCTGATTGCCTTTGAGAAACAATATCCAGGTGAAAACATTGATGGCAAAAAAAACAAGCGGTTGCCATTTTATCGATATCTCCGGAATTACCATCGACCGCAACAACTTCCTGGTATTTTTCGGAACGGAAGCCACAGAACTGGCAGATGAATTTATCGCGCTTAAAAATAAGCGCTTTAACTGAAGGAGCGATCTCCGGCAGGGGCAAAGCTAAAAGACGAAGTTGATTGACAGGCATAATTAATTACGCACTGAAAATACGCTTTCCCCTTGCATCACAACCAATCCTGATGCTTTGCTTTGCTTTTTACTTATTTATCAACTGCCTGATATACTGCCCCGAAAGCGCAGCCAGTCCACTGATCAACCCCGCGATCAGTACTGCAATTATTACCAGCAAACTCCAATGAGGCAAAGAAAACAGGTTGGAGAGCCTTTCATACAACAATGGATTAGCAGGTGTGGCTGTAATCAATATAAATACAGTCCATACCAGCGCATTCGCAGCGAAAGCCGACCAGAAGGCCTGTTTTGGTGTTTTACCTAAGAATAACGATGCAACAAATGCAACAGGCGCAATGATCCACCATACGGGAATGAATTGCGCTGCCAATGCCACCGCCAGTATAACAAAGAATAAAATATTTCTCATTTTAATGATATTGTAGATTGAACAGATGGATTTGATTCGTCTTTTGATTGCAGAAATACCAGCTCATTCAGCTGTCCTTCTTTCCATTTCCCGAAAAGATTATCGTAATAAATGCTGCCGGGGTTACCTGACTGTCCGCCAGGAAAAATGCCATAGCCTTTTACCTGCGGGCCTAACTGAACCACCATGCGCCAGGAAGGGCCAAAGCCATCAGACATCGCATTCACCGTTGCGGCAGAGCCACCAGTTTCAAAAGGATCAAGACTGAAAGCCTGAATGCCTGCTAAATGCGAAATGCGGCAACGCCTGCTCTGTCCCCATTTCCACCCGTCTCCTATATTTCCAAGCTTAGCCGTTAGACTATCAATAGTTCTTACGAAAGATTTATTGATAAGTTCTTTGCAGTTTTCCTGCTGGGGCGTACGCGTATCATCAAACCAGCGTGCATTGCTTTCCTGCAATAGCATTTTCACCGTTCTGTCGCGCGTAGGCCAGCGCAGCGGCTGATCTTTCTTATCGAAATCATCCGTCCAGATACTTTTAAAGAATAAACTCCACCATAGGTTAAAGATGGTAGCGCCTTTTGAATCTGCATCGTAATAGCGATTCCATTGCGTGATTGTATTCAACGCTTCTTTGTAATCAGACAATGCAGAACGATCTAAATTAGCAAGCAAGGTTGGCAGCACCTGCGATGCAAGGATGCTGTAGTTATCATTCTGCAATGCGCGCAACGAATCAACGGTAGCGCCATGCATTTGCTCCAACCTTTGGTTGATGCGTGTTGCACGTTCAGACGAACCATATTGCCAGCTTATGTAATAAGGATAAGTTGAATCAGCAAGCGGCTGGTTGGCGGAACTTACATATCCACGTGCAGGATTTTTTACAGATGGATTCTGCTCCATCGGGATCCATCCATGCCAGTCGTCAGCAACATCGCCTCCATCGAGAATAAATTTTCCCTGGTTCTTATAACGCAAAGGAAACTTTCCATTCGAAGTGATGGAGATGTCGTTATCAGCACCTGCAAAAATGAAATTCTGTGCGGGTGATGAAAAATAATGCAATGCCTGCCGGTAGTCATCGTAGTTTTTTGCACGGTTCAGCAGGTAAAATGTTTTTACTTCTTCCGATGTTTCCGTTGCTACCCATCTTACCGTAAATCCAACGGGAGTGCCGGTGCCGTCCTGCGACTGATACGTGCTTTTAAGATAAGCCGCTCTTTCGATCAACGGACCATGATGCGTAAACAGTACGGTATCGGCTATTGCTTTTTCTCCGCGCACTTTGATCTTTTCAATTCTTCTTCCTACTTTATTCCACCGGTTGTTGTACCAATATTCATTTCTCTCTGCGTCTTTAAACCGAACCTGGTACCAGTCTGCAACATCAGCTTCTGCATTGGTAAGCCCCCAGGCAACTTTCTGATTGTAGCCAATGATAACACAAGGTATTCCGGGAATGCTTACACCATACACGTTCACATTATCAGACGCAAGCTGCACCTGGTACCAGATAGCAGGCAGCGTGAGATTAAGATGCGGATCGTTTGACAGGATCGGGAACCCATTATCAGACCTGCTGCCAGACACAGCCCAGTTGTTGCTGCCAACACCTTCTATACGCTCGTGCTCATTTTTTGTTTCCGTGCTTCCTGCAAGAAAATATTTTGAAGACTTAGGCAAAGGGAGCGGTTCAAAATCCCATGAAGTGCCGGCAGGAACTACGGGGTCAAACAGCAATGGCTGATCAGGAAACAGGTCATGCATCGCAGCATCTCCGTATTGTCTGAGTGTGTTAGACATCTCCACATCATCAACAGTACCGCTGAGTGTTTCAGCCATCAGTTTAAATATCAATGCACTGTTGATCGGCTTCCATTCCGCGGGTGAATAATTCAGCAACTTGTATTCGATGGGATAATCGGCCCGGGACAATTGCCGTACATAAGCATTTACGCCTTCAGTGTACGATTCCAGCACGTTTTTCATCACCGGATCTTTCATCATCTGTGCAAGACTTTTTTCTGCAGCTTGTGCCAGTCCGAAACGACGGTAAAAGCGGTCCTGACCGGCCATGCGCGGGCCCAGCACTTCTGCCAGCGTGCCTCCGGCTCTGCGCACCTGCATATCCATTTGCCACAGGCGGTCGCGCGCAGTTACATATCCTTGCGTGAAGTAGAGATCGTGATCGTTCTGCGCAAAGATATGCGGAACATGATTGTTATCGTACCTGATAGCTACTTCGTGATCCAAACCATCCAGGTCTATCACAGTTTGCGCAGCATCTTTTTTCTGCTCTGCATTGTGCCAGATACCGGTAGTGGGATTCAACAGTTTTCCAAGCGGAGGGATTTCTCCGAGTTTCGAATTGAGCAGCCATATCAATCCTATCAATATTTCGAGAACGAGGACGGCTTTAAAGATTTTCATTTGAGAGTTGTTGTGAATTTGTGAAATGTGAATGGGTAGTAGGAAGTGGCAAGTGGGGAATGGGGAGTGGCAAATAGGAAGAGCTAATAATACCCTACTCGCCATTTCCTACTCGCTACTCGCCACTCCCCACTTCCCCACTCGCCTATACTGCAACAGCGGACTTGCTTGTCTTGGCGGCCATTTCTCTTGCCCATTCTTTATTGTAAATGGTATCGAGATAGGCAAATCCTTTATCAGGAAAGATGAGTAGTGCAACAGGCTTTTCAGCAGCATCCAGGTTTGCCAGGTAGCTTTTAGCAGCAAGGTATACAGCGCCCGAAGATGCGCCTGCAAATATCACCTGCTCCTGCAACAGTGCAAGGCTGCCTTTTACAATATCTGCCTGCGAAACAAACACCACATCATCAATTATGGCGTGTTCCATGATCGGCGGCACCTGGCTTGCACCTATGCCTGAGATGTACCGCTTTGCTGGTGGAGTGCCGAATATCACAGAACCCTCCACGTCTACCGCAATGATCTTTGCTTCGGGTCTTTTTTCTTTAATGCTCCTGGAAATGCCGGTAACTGCACCGCTGGAACTAACGGCAATGAATATGTAATCCACTTTTTCGAACGACTGAGCGATCTCGCTGCCCAACCCATAATAGCCTTTGAAATTGGCGGGATCTCCATATTGGTCTGCGCAAAACGAATTAGGGATATTAGCGCACATTTCATTCACAGTATCGATGCGCGTAAGCAGGTAGCCACCAGTCTTATCGCGTTCGGTAACTTTTACCACGCGGTAAGAAAGAAGGTCGAGCAGGGTTTCATAATCCGCATTGATGTTGGGATCTATTACGGGAATGAACTTCAGCCCCAGCTTCTTGCAAATGGAAGCTGCTGCAATGGCCAGGTTGCCAGAACTGGATGCAATGATGGTTGTATCCTGGTTGATGTTCCCGGATTCAATTCCATGATAAATAATACTGTAGGCTGCGCGGTCCTTTGAGCTTCCGGAAAAATTGTTGTATTCCAATTTGGCATACAGGTCTGCGTCATCGTTATCCAGTTGTATCAATGGCGTGTTGCCGATAAACCTGGATAGCTGTTTAAGCTGTTTCAACATAACAAGTGTTTTTAGGAGTGATTAAGGTTTTTGATATAGTGAGATGTGAGTTGTGAGTTGTGAATGGTCAGTTGTGAGTGGGAAATGGCGAGTGGGAATGGGAAAGTAGCGGGCAGGAATTTCTTCCTACTCGCTACTTCCCATTCCCCACTCGCTACTCACCACTCACCAATATGATCTGTTGCTAATCGTCTGTCTTCACCCTGTTCTTTTCCTGTTCCGCTCCGCCGGAGTTGCGGTTGCGCGGCTGGCCTTTTACGGCCTGGCCAAACCTGTATGAAAACGAAACAGTTATTACGCGTGTGTCGAGGGTGTTCTGGTAAGTTTGTTTTACCAGCCTGATATTATTTATTTCTGTTTTATACTTTATGGTCTGGAAGATATCCCGAACGCTTAGTCTCAATGCGCCCAGGTTCTTAAGTACGCTTTTTCTTACACCCAGGTTTACATGGCCAAATCCATCTGTAGCATTCTGCACTTCCACAAAACGGCTGCGGTAGAACGCGGTAATTTCACCTGACCATCCCTTTTTAAAAGTGAACTGGTTATCGAGCGACAATACAAAAGAGGTTGCAGTAGTGTCGATAAATGCACTGTATAGCTGGCCTTTAAATTTATCGTTCATTACATCGCCATAGAACCTGGTAGACCACCATTTTGCCGGCTGCAGATTAAGCTCGATGTTCATTCCCACGCTCCGGAAAGAAGCCGCATTGGTGGGCCTGTCTATAAGCACATCCCCTACCCGCTCATTTCCACCTGTTATGAAATCTTTCCGATAGCTGTGCATTATACCTGCACTGAACCATTCTTTATAATTGAAGTTCAATTCAGTATTGTGAGAAATGGTTGGCTTTAAAAAAGGATTGCCGCCATCGTAAGAAAACTTATCAATGAAATAAAGGAATGGGTTCAGGTCTTTGTAATAAGGCCTTCTTATTCTCTTGCCGTAAGACAATACCAATTGTTTAGATCCCGCGCTGTCCAGTTTATAAGAAACATAGAAAGTCGGGAACAAATTAGAATAGTTTCTTTTGAAGGAAGAATCCGGCTTAACGGCATTGCCTAACTGATGACCTTTGGCTATGGTATTTTCAAAACGCAGCCCGGCCTGGAAGCTCACCCGCTTAAAACCCTTGCGCAGGTTTGCGTAAGCTGAATTTATATTTTCATCGTATATCAGCCTGTTCGTGTTGTTGTAGTCAATGGCAACAACGCCGTTCTCGTCTGTAAAATACTCCGCGATATTATCTGTTTTTACAATGCTGGTCTTCAACCCGGCTTCAAATTCGTATCCTGATTTGAAAGGCCTGGTGTAATCTGTTTTTGCAGAATAGATATTTATTTTCGCGGGAAGGTAAGCCAGCACTTTCTGCCTGCTTTTGAATGTAAGGTCCGATGCATGAATATCGTTCACAAAAACCTGGTCGCTGCTGGTATTGTATCTTACATAATCCACGTCCAGCGTGATATTTTCTCCTGCATTGTCCAGCTGGTGCCGCATATTCAGGTTCAGGCCTGTATTGTCCCACTTATCTTTAAACTCATTGTTGGTTATGATAGCCGAATCGAGCGTCAGGCCCTCACTGTAAATATAATTCGAGCCATTTATTTTTTTAGGAGCGGGATTTACTGCACCGCTAAGCACAACACCCCAGGTAGTTCTTTTGGTAGCATACAGGTCCATACCAAGCCTGTAAGTAGCTGCCTTGCTCCTGGATTTGTTATCAGAAAAAGTCCTGATCTCAGAATTCAATGACTCATCGGGGTTCTGGTACTGGCGCACCATATCAAACGTAAGCAGCCTGGTATTATCTGCATAGCCAAGGTTGCCAAAGATGTTCACTTTATTTCTTCTCCAGTTAAAATTCAAGGTCTGGCTTGCTCTCCAATACCTGCCTTGCCCGTAACTGCTTGCCACGCTGCCGTTAAAGCCCCGGACTGTATTTTTTTTCAGCCTGATGTTGATCACACCTCCATTACCTGAAGCATCGTACCTGGCAGGTGGATTGGTCATGATCTCTATTTTATCAAGCGTGCCGGCCGGTAAAGAACGCAGGTAGTTGACCAGATCATTTGCAGACAGATAAGAAGGCTTGTCGTCTATAAAGATCGCCACGCCGGATTTTCCTTTAAGATTGATGGTGCCATCTTCTCCTACTCTTACTCCGGGAGCTATCTCCAGTATCTCCAATGCATTGGCCCCAGCATTAGAAATACGGGCATCCACATTAATGATGGTCCTGTCTATCTTTCGCTCGATGAATGGCTTTTTAGATACTACCGAAACTTCCTGCAGCATATTGCCTTCGTTGGTGATGAGCTGTATCGTGGGTACTTCAACCAATTGACCCTGCTGCCCCAGCGTTATCTGCTGGCTTTTGAAGGGTCTGAAACCGATATTTGAAACGGATAGCATGTACATGCCTTCTTTCAGGTTTTCAAATTCATATTTTCCTGAGCTATCGGTAATGGCTGTTTTGGCTAAGCCCGAATCTTTAGCCCGTGTAAGGTAAACAGTTGCACCATCTATGGTTTTGCTGTTCACATCCATCACAACACCTTTGATGGTGAAGCTGGAGTCTTGCGCCCGGACTGCGCTGCCGAGGATCAGCACAGCGATTAAAAGAATAAGGTTGATTCTCATGTGACGATTTTTAATGGTGGTTACGAGCATTAGAAGTTGGATGATGTTGAGTGAAGACATGCTGGTAGCATGCAGCCACAAAAGCTACCAATTCAGAACCCTTATTGAAATGATGATTAACTACCTGTTGATCCAGCCTATCGAATTGTCTTTATACCGGTAAACGATGGTAGCTTTTTTGTTCTCCAGGAATTTATCCGCGAACTTTTTCTGAACATCAGCTGAAAGCTGCGTTCCATTAACTATAAACTGACTGTTGCTAAGCATGAATGATAAGCCGTCTGTTGTGCTGATGATGCTTTCTTTTGTAAGATCGCTGATCAGGCTGCTGAAAAATTCCGCATTCTTTTGTTCCTGCGCTCTTGAAGCCTTTCTTATTTCTTCGTCCGAATTGTCTTCGGCAGATCCATTCTTTTTTTGCTGTTCAAGCATAGCTTTTTGCCGCTGCTCATCGCTCATCGATTTCTGCTGATCTGTTGTTGCCGCGTTATCAGCAGCATTTATTTTTGCATCGATGACTAATGCTTTCTTACTATCGCTTTCGCTTATCATTTTATCGCTGCGATGATCTGCTTCAAGCGCTTCTTTGCTTTCGCCCGGCGAACGCATTTCATCTATTACAGCGAGCAACTGGTGCCTGCGCGAAAGCAGATCGTTCAAAAGCGGACCGTCTTCCTTTTTTATTTCTGCATCCAGCTTAGTGATCTCTTCACGGATCTTTTTGATCTTCACTTTTTCTGCAGGAGTATATTTTGCATCGTCCGTGCTTTTCATCAGGTCCAGCTCACTCATCTGCCGGCCGGGTATCGTATCTGTGTTTAGTGAATTTACGGGGGACTGACCCGCATCTGTAAAAGCGAATATTGAAAAGCTTGCCATTACTATGCAGCCGGTCAATATCGTTCTAACGAATGGGTCAAGCGGACTGCCGGTATTATTGAAAATGCGTTTTGCTCTCTGCAGTAATTTGTATTTAGAAGCTGCAAATGCAGGCGCATAAGCATTTCCGGCGAGCTTGTATTCCTGGAAAGCTACCAGGGCTTCCACCAGCGTTCTTTTATCTGTGCTGCTGTTAACAGCTACATCATCGCAGCAATGCTCGCGCTCATCACGAATAAGAGAAGATATCCACCAGATAGCGGGATTAAAGAAAAACAGGGTTTCCGCAATGCTCTGGAGAATGTTCACGATGTAATCTTCACGGCGGATGTGTGCCAGCTCATGGCTCAGGATGGCTTCAACCTGTTTAGGAGGAAGATTGGCAAGCAATCCAAGTGGCACCAGGATAACAGGCTTGAAGTAACCAATTACCATGGGCACTTTTGCGAGTCCTGATTCCAGGAAAATGACAGGGCGCCTGATATTCAGCTTTTCAGCCAGTTGCTGCACATGCTGTTTCCAATAGTCTGCAGGTTGAACCGTATCAACATGTTTTAATTTATGAAGATGCGTAATGCCTGCCAGCATTCTCACGAACATAATGCTCATCACAAACATCCAGATGCTTACGATCACCGGCGCGTTATTATCAAAGAATATAGTGAGCCTGTCTGTGAACGTGAGTTGCTCAGCCGCAAAATTCTCAATCGTTGAAATGGCAATATTGCTAACAGGCAATGATGTTGCTGCAATAACAATTTCGTCAGCAGCCTTCAATTCAGCATACAATGTAACCCCTGATGCGATCAATTGAGAAAAGAAAACCAGCAGCAGGAGATTGTAACGCACCTCGGGCCTGGAACGCCTTGTAAACAGGATAATTGCTGCGGCTATCAGGGCCAGTATCAGCCCCTGCCAGAGTGAATGTATCAGCGTCCAGCTGATGGCCTGTATGAACTGGCCGGAAAATAATCTTTCAAGGAATAAAGTTTGCATATAACGATTTTAAAGATAATCAAATTTCTAAAGACCTTTCTCATCGGTTTTGTCAAGCAATTTGCGAATTGCCTCCAGCTCTTTTGCCGATGTTTTCTTGTTCCCCAGCAACTGCATCATCAGCTTGGAAGCTGAACCTTCAAAAAGATTGGAAACGAACTTATCCAGTAAATCAGACTTCGTCTTTTGCTCTTCCGTGGCTGCGGCATACACGTGCTTCATATTGTCCTCGTTGCGGGTAAGCAGGCCTTTATCGAGCATTATCTGCATGAGTTTCAACGTAGAAGTATATTGTACCTCCCGCTCCTGCTCATTCAGAACATCGTTCACAACCCTTACCGTAGAAGGACCGTGCTGCCACAACACTTTCAATATTTGCAGTTCAGACCTTGTTGGCTCAGCCGAAGCATCCTGTTTTACTTTTTTCGCTTTCATGTCTTAAAGGTAGGAAATTTTTCGTACGAACAAATTTTTAGGTCTCTTTTTTTATGAAATCTCCTGTCCGCTACCGGCTTTTAACTTTTGTTTCAGAAATCCCCCCAAAATGAGCGCATTCTCGCCGGCAACCATTCCCAGGTGCGTTCCCGGAATAGTAACAGTATCCACCCGCACAGATAGATTCCGCCAACCCAGGGTATTGTCTCCATTCCAGTTTTCATCTGCTGCCTTTGCAACAATCAATTCTGATCTCAGCTTTTCCTGGGCAGTATACTTCATGAAAAGATTGGTTACCTGCAAGTGCAGCATCTGCAAAATGAATGGCAGATTATTGCCTGCATCTATTTTATCGCTGATGAATTGCGCTATGTACGGAACCATTTGCTCAACTTCTAATGCAGACAATTCACGTCGCAGTTGCGTTACCCATGCAGGATAAGGAGCCGCAATTAATTTATGCGCTTCAAATAACTGTCGGGCAATCTCCATCACCACATCTGCGGTTTGCAGGCCGATGAGTTTATTTTCTTTTGCAGCGGCGATGTCGAGTATCGCTACCAGCTCAAGACTTTCACCCACCTGTTCCAATTGACGCGCCATTTCATAAGCAACATGTCCGCCAAAAGAGTGGCCTATCAGCCTGTACGGACCTTTTGGTTGCACCTCGCGTATCCATTGAATATTAAGCGATGCAATTTCAGGAACATTGTTCAGCGGTTGTTCGCCCTCAAACACGCCCTGCATCTGTATGCCGTAGACCGGCGCTATTCCTTTGAAAGCTTTCGCCAGCTCATCATAGCTGTCTGATACACCGTATGTGCCCGGGAGAATAAACACAGGCAGCTCATCACCTTCCTGCTGCAGCAATAATAAATGCTGGTTAGCAGTTGCAGATGATTGTTGATCATTCAGCAGACCCTGCCCGATGGTGAAAGCTGTTGTTAATTTCCTTTTCGTTATTACGGTTGCCAGTTCACTGATGGTCTGGTAAGCAAACAGCTCTTTCAACTCTGCATCGAAACCTGCCTTTCTCATGAAACTTAGTATGCGTATCATGATCAGTGAATGGCCCCCGAGGGCAAAGAAATTATCGTGTATGCCTATGCGTGGCAACTGCAGCAATTGCTGCCAGATGTTCACGAGCTGCTCTTCAACAATGTTCCGTGGCGCTTCATAAACAGCGGAAAGGTCGGAAAGGAACTCAGGTTCAGGCAATCGTTTGGTATCTGTTTTACCGCTTGCCGTTAATGGTATCTGCTCCAGCTGCACCAGGGCCACCGGCACCATGTATTCAGGCAATTTGTTTTCGAGATAATTTATAGCAGCTTCTTTATTGAAGTCGGCTGCTGCAACAACATACCCAACGAGGCGTTTGTTATTGTACTTATCTGCTTTAGCAACCACTGCTCCCTGTATCACTCCCGGTGCGCTTCTGAGCGCCGCGGTGATCTCACCCAGTTCAATCCTGTATCCGCGGATCTTCACCTGGTCATCCCTGCGGCCGAGGTATTCTATCTCACCTGCCGCAGACCATTTTACGATGTCGCCTGTTTTATACATTCTCCTGCCATTGTGAACAATGAATTTTTCTTTCGTTATTTCCGGCAGGTTCAGGTAACCACGAGCAAGGCCATCACCGCCAATGTGCAACTCACCCGGCATGCCGATGGCACATAATTGATTAGCAGTATCGAGAATGAATGTTTGCGTATTGGAGAATGGAGAACCAATAGGTACGGTCGTATACGATCTGTTCAGATCAAGCTTGTGAATGCATTTGCCGATAGCTGTTTCGGTTGGTCCGTAGTGATTGAATAAATTTCCTGCATAACCAGCTTTTGATAACAGTTTCAGGATATTCAACTGGAAGGTCTCACCGCCGAACATCAGCATTTTACGTGGCAGCGGCAGATGATGATCTTCGGCATACGTCATCCACAACGAGGGCACCATCTTCAACGCATCGATACGGTTATCGTTAAGATATGCCATCATTTTCTCGCCATCGCCCATCACTTCATCAGACACCACATGCACTGCGCTTCCCACAACGAGGGCCGCAAACAGCATGGAATGCGATGCATCGGCAGCCAATGTAGCTACCAGCGCAAACGATGCACACTCATTGAATGCGGCGCTTTCTATCACACCAAATACATGGTCCATCAATGCCTGGTGTTCCAGCAACACGCCTTTAGGTTTGCCGGTAGAACCGGATGTATAAATTACATACACCAGGTCTTTTGCATCAGGCTGTATTGTTGGAACCGGAGGTGCCTGCAGAACAACATCCCATTCATTTTTAATATCGATAAATTCAACATGATCGCTTAATGATGCAGCACGTTGTTTGGTTGAAGGATCTGCGAGACAGAACCTGCATTTTGTATCTGCAAGTATATAAGCAATGCGGTCATCAGGATAAGCGGGATCAACCGGCACAAATGCGCCGCCTGCTTTCAGTATTCCGAGAATGCCAATGATGCACTCCAGCGAACGCTTAACAGCTATCACCACCAGTTCTTCCCTCTGCAAACCTTTTTGCAACAGGTATGCAGCAACCTGGTTAGCTCTTTCATTTAACTCACGATAGCTGAGTTGTTCATGCTCAAAAACAAGTGCAAGAGCATCCGGTGTATGCAATGCATGCGACTCGAAAATATCTATCACTGTTTTATCCTTGGGATAATTCACAGAACTATTGCTGAATGTATGCAGGGTTGCTATTTCATTTTCACCAAGCATGGGCAGTTGCTGCACGGTTGCTTGCTGCGTGAGCACAGCTTCCAGCAGGTTTGTATAATGATCGAGCATTCTCTCGATCGTATCCTCATTATAAAGATCACTCAGGTAAGTGAGCGAGAGGCGCAGGCCATCCGGTGATTGAACAGCAGTGAGATTGAGCTCAAACTTGGCCGTTGGCTCCCCGGTACCTTCAGGTATAAGGTTTAGACCATTCAACTCCAGTACTTCGCTTTCCGGCATGTTCTGCAATGCAAACATTACCTGGAACACGGGTGTGCGGCTCATATCGCGCTCCACTCCCAATGCCTCTACCACTTTTTCAAACGGTATCTGCTGATGTTCGTAAGCATCGAGTGTAGTTTGCTTTATCTGCTCCAGTAACGAATCGAAGCTAATGTCGTCTGTTACCCTTGAGCGCAACGCGAGTGTGTTCACAAAGAAACCGATCAACCCTTCTAATTCCTGTTGCTGGCGGCCCGCAATGGGTGTGCCTACACAGATGTCCTGCTGTCCGCTGTAGCGATGCAGCAATATTTTATACACGCCCAACAAGGTCATGAAGAGTGTAGCTCCGCGTTGACGCGATAAGCTTTCCAGTTTATCAAGCAGATCTTTGCTCAGCATGCGGCCAGTCACTCCTGCACGAATGCTCTGTTCAACGGGACGCGGACGATCAACAGGCAATTCGAGCGGCTCTATTCCACCCAACTTGTTTTTCCAATACTCCAGCTTTCTTTCCAGTGTTTCACCTGAAAGATAGCTACGCTGCCAGATGGCATAGTCTGCGTATTGCAGAGGAATCGGCTTAAGAAGCGCAGGCCGGTTTTCCGAAAAGCTGTTGTAAAGCTCTACCAGTTCTTCTACCATCAGGGAGATAGACCAGCCATCGAATGCGATGTGATGGAAGACAACAACAAGTGTATGCTCTTGTTCAGCTATTTTCACCAGCGCTACCCGGAGCATGGATTCGCTTGACAGATCAAAAGGACGCACAATATATTCCTCTATATATTCTTTACTCGTTTGTCCGGCTGCATTAATATTTTCATTACTGATATGATCTATTCTAAAATGATCCACGTTCCTTATCAGCTGGTAACCTACACCTTCATGTTCAGCAATAACAGAACGCAACACTTCATGGCGATCAACGATCGTTCTGAACGACTGTTCCAGCGCAGCTGTGTTCAGATCTCCTTCCATTTTCACTACCCAGGGAAGATGATAAGGCAAAGTGCCTTGCAGCCTGTCGATGAACCACAAACGCTCCTGTTCAAATGAAAGCGGGATGCGATCTGCACGATCATAACGCGTGATGGGCGGCATTGCGTCGTGTTCATTCTTCAACATAATTCTTGAAGCAAGGCCCGCAAGTGTTGGATACGCAAATATTTCTCTTACTGCGATCTCTTTGCCTGTTTGTTTGCGAATGGCAGAGATTACCCGCATGGCGAGCAATGAATGTCCACCCAGTTCAAAGAAATTATCATGTATGCTTGCACGCTCTATTCCCAGCAACTGCTGCCAGATGAGTGATAATTGCTCTTCCACTTCATTGCGCGGCGCTTCGTAAACAGCTGACCGCTGTACCGTTCCAGGTTCAGGCAATTGCTTGCGGTTGATCTTGCCACTTTGCGTAAGCGGCATCTCATCTAACTCCATTACTATACCCGGCACCATATAATCCGGCAGTTTCGATTGCAACAAGGCAATCGTTCCCTGTTTATTAAATTCTGCGCCTGCTACAACATAAGCCACCAGGAAGGAGTTCCCTTGCTTATCGGTTTTTGCTACAACTACAGATTGAGTTACGCCGTGTGATTGTTGCAGCACTGATTCAATTTCACCAAGCTCTATGCGATAGCCCCTGATCTTCACCTGGTCGTCTGTTCTTCCAAGGTATTCGATGTTCCCATCGGGAAGCCAGCGGGCGAGGTCACCGGTTTTGTACATCTTCCTTCGGCTTTGCTCAGGATTGTTTCGCGCTACAAAACGTTCAGCAGTCAACTCAGGTTTATTCAGGTAACCTCTTGCCACCTGTACGCCGCCAATATGCAGTTCGCCTGGAATGCCGGGAGGCACAAGATTGCCTGCCTTATCCAACACATATAACTGTGTATTGGCAGTAGGTTTTCCAATCGGCACGCGTGATCCTGAAAAATCCTGCGGTGCATTCCAATAACTTACTTCGATGGCGGCTTCAGTAGGTCCGTATAAATTATGCAGGCTTACCTGCGGTAATTTCTGTTGTAAAGTAATTACGTGTTTAGCTTTCAATGCTTCACCGCTGCAGAATACGCGCTGTAATCCGCTGCAATCTCCCGGAACAATGTCTTCCAGGAAAGTCTCCAGCATGGATGGAACAAAATGAATATTGGTGATTCGGTGTTGATTGATTGCTTCTTTCAGGTAAGCGCTGTCGCCCTGTTTTCCTGGCTCCGCAAATACCAGCTTTGCACCTGATATCAATGGCCAGAACAGTTCCCATACCGATACATCAAAACAGAAAGTTGTTTTCTGCAATACTGCATCAACACCGGAAAGTTTATAGTTCTCTTTACCCCATTGCAATCTGTTCACAACACCGGCATGTTCGTTCATAACACCTTTTGGTGTGCCGGTTGAACCTGAAGTGTAGATGACGTAAGCAAGGTTTTGCGGCTGCAGGTTATTGTTCAGCTTACCTGTCGGCTGTTTGGAAATATTCTGCCAGTCGCTATCTGCACAAATTATCTGTCTATCATTTTTCTCAAACAAGTCGCGGTATGATGCAGTAGTGATTACAATCTGCGCTGCACTGTCTTCCAGCATATAATCGATCCTTGACTGCGGATAATTTGGATCGATGGGAACATAAGCTCCGCCTGATTTAAGTATGCCGAGTATAGAGACGATCATTTCGATTGACCTGTCAAGAGAAACTGCAACCAGCATTTCCTCTTTCACGCCATAGCTTCTTAGATAATGCGCTAGTTGATTAGCGCGTTCATTGAGTTCTTTATATGTCAGTTCCGATCCTTCGAACGCAACAGCGATCGCCTCAGGTGTTGCATCAGCCTGCGCTTCGAACAGATCTGTTATTGTTTTGTTCGATGCATAATCAACTGCTGTATCGTTAAAACTGCTCAACAATTGAATTTCTTCCGCCGATAGCATTGGAAGTTCTGCGATGGTACAATCGACATCATTCAATATGGCATTCAGTAGGTTTTGATAATGATCCAGCATGCGCCCGATCGTTTCTTTATTATAGAGTTCTTCCAGGTAAGTAATACCTAATTGCAAACCGTCGGGTGATTGAACTGCGAAGAGGCTTAGCTCAAACTTAGCGGTAATATCACCTGTGCCTTCCGGCCGAAGATCCAGATCGCCCAATTTCAATTCTTCACTCTCCGGAACATTCTGCAGTCCAAACATCACCTGGAATACAGGAGTACGGCTCATATCGCGCTCTACACCCAATGTTTCCACCACTTTCTCAAACGGTATCTGCTGGTGCTCATAAGCATCAAGCGTGGTTTGCTTTATTTGCTGCAATAAAGACTTAACAGTTGCGCGATCATCTACTGACGAACGCAGTGCAAGTGTATTTACAAAGAACCCGATCAATCCTTCTAATTCCTGCTGCTGGCGGCCGGCGATTGGTGTGCCTACGCAAATATCAACCTGCCCGCTGTACCGGTGTAACAGTATTTTGAATGCAGCAAGCAGTGTCATGAAAAGCGTTGTGCCTTGCCGGCGAGACAATGCTTCCAGTTTATCCAGCATGTCTTTGCTAAGCATGTGCCCCGCGGCAGCTCCACGAATGCCCTGCTCTGCAGGTCGCGCATGATCAATGGGCAGTTCCAATGGCTCTACTCCACCCAGTTTCTGCTTCCAGTAAGCAAGTTTCTTTTCCAGCGTTTCCCCTGAAAGATAATTGCGCTGCCAGATGGCATAGTCCGCATATTGAACAGCGATGTCTTTAAGAACAGCAGCACGGTTTTCAATACGGCTGTTGTAAAGCTCTACCAGTTCCTCAACCATCACAGATGTTGACCATCCATCGAATGCAATGTGGTGGAAGACCACAACAAGCGTATGTTCTTCTTCAGATACTTTAACCAGCAACACACGCAGCATGGCATCTTTCGACAACTCGAAAGCACGCATGATGTATTGCTCTATGTATGCTTCCCTTGTTTGCCCAGAGGCAATGATATCCTGCACAGCAACCTGGTCCACTTCAAAATCACCGGCGTTTTTGATAAGCTGGTAGCTCACACCTTCCTGCTCAATGAGCACGGTGCGCAATACTTCATGAC
>JBAVMD010000074.1:0-12243 GCA_049689695.1 Chitinophagaceae bacterium
GAAAGATGGATGACGATAACGGTGTTCTTTAATTAGAACGTTAAGTACCGATTTGCTCTCGTATTATCTGTTGCGAAATAGTCTCTGATAATTAGTTTAAATTGTATAATGTCTCACCAGAAAATAAAAATCCTGCTATGCTTTCTGTTATTATACAACATCGTGCAGGCGCAACGTGAATGGGCGGTAACAGGCATTCCTCGTTCCGGCAGATATGATGATATTTTCTTCATTAATGATTCCATCGGCTGGGCTACAGGCGGTGATCGTCAGATATTGCATACAAGAGACGCAGGCGTTTCCTGGCAGCTTCAATTTACAGCCAATCAATATCTGCGCAGCATAGAATTCCCTACGGCCAAACTTGGGTTCTGCGGATCATTAGACTCTGCTTTGTACAGAACAGAAGATGGAGGAATTACATGGACCGATGTGTCCAAAAACATTCAGCCAAGACCTGCGGGTATTTGCGGACTGGCCGCACCGGATTCGTTACGTATTTACGGATGCGGTATATGGAGGGCACCTGCATTTATTGTAAGATCAAATGATGGCGGCCGCACATGGACTTACATGAACATGTCGGCTTATGCTTCGCGACTCGTGGATATTTATTTTATTAATAAGGATACAGGTTTTGTTACAGGCACAGCCAATCCTGAAACAGAAGGCGGCATTGTGCTGTACACTACAAACGGCGGACAAAGCTGGACGGTAAAGTTCAAAACACAACAGGCTGAAGATATCATCTGGAAGATACAGACACCGGATAACATTTATTTCTATGCATCAGTCCAGAGCCTGCCCGGCAGACCAGCAAGAATATTGCGTTCAGATAAAAATGGATTGAACTGGAGTTCCATTCAGATACATCCTGATTATCATGACCTGGAGATGATCGGGTTTACTGACCGCTTTGCTGGCTGGACCGGCGGACGTAAAGCGCTTTTTAAAACAACAGATGGCGGACAAACATGGAGCAGTAACCTTGTGACTGATCAAAGAGGTTTCAACAGGTTCTTTCGTGTGAGCGACAAGGCGGTTTATCTATCGGGCTACACTGTTTATAAATTGCGCCCCAATGCATTGCCGCCCGGCGTTCAGCCTCCGGCAGAACATACTGTACGTGTTATTCCAAATCCCGTTAAGGGCAGGTCGGAAATTGAATTGAATATGACAGTATCCACCTTCGCGGAACTTTCATTATACACATTGGAAGGCAAAAAGCTCATGAACATATTGCGTGAACATATATCCGGAGGAATAACAACCATGCCGTTAAACCTGAATGCTTATTCACGCGCTACTTATTTGCTGGTATTGAAAACCAATGAGGGAATAAGTTATATCAAGGTGATTAAACAATAACACTGGTTCACCTGTACTGAAACGGGAGCGCAATCAGTACCATACAAGGCCACGGAATTTGTTTGCATCACCGTGGGGATCAGACCCCTAGTTCCGCCAAGCAATAACTTGCCATTTTGCAGAATGACAAGGTTAGTAGCAAAATCAACTGAATTTACGGCATTGAAAACTTTTCGGCCGGTACCGTTGAATGAAGAATCTAAAGTGCCATTTGCATTCAGGCGGCCAAGCGCAATATCCGTATTTGCCGGGTTGCCGGGTGAGGTTTCTGTTCCACCAGCTATGACAATTTTTCCATTGTTTTGAATCGCCATGGAATATGCCGGAGTGGATGGGGTCCCGAATTCGATGGTATTTTTTCCATCGCCATCAAAACTATTGTCAAGGGTGCCATTTGCGTTTAACCTGGCGATGCCCCAGGTAATAACATCAGGGTTGGGACTGGCGTGTCCCGCCACCAGTATTTTATTATCCGTTTGAAGCGCCAGATCGTATACAATATCCGTAGAGGCGCTGCCAAATTCTACCGACTTCCATCCAGTACCATTGAAACTGTTATCAAAGCTTCCGTTGGCGGTAAGCCGGTATACCATCATATCGTGATTAGCTCCCAGCATATTAGCTCCTCCAATAAGTAGTTTCCCGTCTGGCTGTTGTATCAAAGCATTAGCGCCCCAATCGTTTGTAAGGCGAAACAGTTTGATGCCATTGCCATTGAAACTATTATCAGGTGTGCCATTTGGAAGAAGTCGTACCACCAGGTAAGCCTTTAACGACCCTTCATGGCCATATCCGGCTGCGACTATCTTTCCATCGGGCTGAATAATAATGCAGCGCCCGGAAGAAGTAAATCCAGCCTGGATTTGGACTATTCCATTGGTGCCAAAACTGCTATCCACTGATCCATTGCTGTTAAGGCGAAAGACCATCAACCCCGCGGCCTGCAACTGGTCATTGAACTTATTAACTGTTCCTACAATTTTTCCATCTGCCTGTAAAGCAAGCCGTCTGCCCGTATTTTCCAATCCTACGGAAGAGCGGGGACCGAGATCTAATGATGTAAAGCCATTTATCCCGAAAGAAGCGTCATTTATACCATTCTCGTTTAACCGGTATATTTTGTAATGCGCTCTTGTAGCGATGGTTCCGGAACCTTCAACAATAGACGCGAAGCATCCTGCAATTATTTGCTTATTGGGAAGTGGTACCAGGCAGGCGGTGGAACTAACATTCAATTGCTGAGTAGGAAAATTAAGGGTGGCATAGCCGCCAAGGCCGAATGAAGGATCTGCAGTTAAAGTCTGGGCAAACGTTGGGGTCACTGCAAATAGAGTAAGCAGGAATACTCCGATTCCATAAAGAATACGCATTGTTCTGTTATGTTTAGGGGGTTCGAAAAAAGGACAGGTTTAAGAGGCCAAATATAGGGGCATCAGGGAGTACAATTTCCTTTACGGCTGTTAATCTCAGAAGTAGAAGACGCCTTAAATAAAAAACCCGCTAACCTTTCAACATGATTGGTTAGCGGGCTTTAAAGCTGTAGGGGGAGGAGTCGAACCTCCACGGGGACGTTAGCTGTAGCACAGTTTCAATTTGGCTCGGCACGAATGCTAAGCCAAATCTCTTTTTTAGTGGTCAACCCTGGTCGGCCATACACAAGGTAGAGTCGGCTCTATGCTGCGTTTATCCGGTTTCCCCCACCCCCGAGACAAGAGGGCATGTCTGCCAGATTTCATCACCCCACAGTGTTATAAGAACTTTGATAAGACAAAAATAAAGGAGTGCACCTGTTCATTCCAAATTTTTCAAAGAAAATTTTGAAACTTTTGTATTTATTTAAATATATTTACGTTTCATTGAAAAAATACAAAAACAACTAAACTCAATGGTGGGCAAATTGAATCTTGACAAATTAGACCTGCAGATCATTCACGCCATGATGGAAGATGCCGGCGTTTCCTATGCTGACCTCGGCAAAACCCTCTTTGTTTCAGGAGGCACCATTCACGTACGTATCAAAAAGCTGCAGGAAGCCGGGATTGTGAAAGGTACAAAACTCAATGTAGATTTGAAGCAACTTGGCTACGATGTTATTGCATTCATCGGCATCTATCTCGAAAAAAGCTCCATGTACGATGCAGTTGCCAAAGAACTGCGCAAGCTCCCCCAGATCGTGAGGCTAAACTATACAACCGGTAACTACAGCATGTTCGCGGAAATAGTCTGTAAAGACATCAATCAACTGCGATTTGTATTGCACGATGAGCTGCAAAAGATCCGCGGCATCGAAAGAACAGAGACCTTTATATCATTGGAAGAGAGCTTCAGCAGGAATGTTCAGGTGTATAAGGACGCATCTAAATAAAGAAGACAAATCACGGATTTTACCACGGATTAGAGGATTACACGGATGAAGAACATTTCAGAAAATATCAATCCGTGAAATCCTTTAATCCTAACAATTCAAAACCAAATCGCTTAACAATTAATCCGTGTTCTTTTCCTAATCCGTGATCGAATCGCGCAATCCATTTCCCAATAAATTAAACGCCAGCACCAGCAGCATGATCGCTATCCCGGGTGCAATCGCCAGCATGGGGTTGTGTGTAATAATGAAATTGTAATTCTCCTTGATCATCAATCCCCAGCTTGGTTGCGGCGGTTGTACGCCAACGCCTAAAAAGCTCAATCCCGCTTCGATAACTATGGCGGAGGCAAAATTTGAAGCAGCTACTACCAGCACCGGCCCCATTACATTAGGTAAAATATGTTTTACAATAATACGCGAGCCGGAAAAACCCAGCGCCCGCGCAGCCTCTATATACTCCAGCTCCCTGATGCCTAATATCTGCCCGCGAATAATGCGCGCTACATTCACCCACATGGTAAGCCCTATCGCTACAAACACCTGCCAGAAACCTTTACCCAATACCAATGTAATAGCAAACACCAGTAACAAGGTGGGAATGCTCCAGATAACATTAATGAACCACATCACCGCTTCATCGATCCATCCCCTGTAATACCCTGCCAGCGCACCCAGGAGCACACCAATGCTTAATGAAATGATCACCGTCACCAATCCAACGCCCAGGCTCACCCGAACACCAACAAGCAGCCTGCTTAAAATATCGCGTCCATACTTGTCTGTTCCCAAATGAAACCGGATGGTTTCAACAGGTTCATCCTGATCCTTGAACTGCGTTGATGGAAAACTTATACGATCAGATACGCCTTCATCAATATATTTCTGTACAATAATGCTGTCATTTCTTTTTTCGTAGCCAGTGATGGGAAGATATTGGTAACGATCTTCTTTACCGTATAATAAGCGGTGAATAAACGAAGTTTCCTCAAACCTTTTCTGCCTGGGAATTTTTAGAAATTGTTGAGTGAAGCCCGGTGATTGTCCGCCAATTTCTACGATCATCCTGTTTGCGTTAGGACTGTTGTCTGGCGCAATAAGGTAACAACATACAGCAACCCCCGCAGCAAGAATGATGATTATTAGCCCCCCTAACGCCCCCTTGTTCCGGCGCAGTCTGCGCCAGGTGTTGCGTTCAGGATTGATACCGGTTGATGCAGGCATGGAGCAAAATACAAATTTCTACCGCACTGTTCTTCCTTTCCATTGATAGCTTCCGAATTTACCCAGCCAGCCGGCAACTACAGTATACAGAATATGAAAAGGCTGAAGCAGCGCAAAAAATTTCATAAGCCGTCTTTCTCCGAAGAAAGAAGCAACTGTATTTACAAAAGGATATTCGAGCAGCGTCTTTGAAAAAACAAGCAGTATTACGATGATGAAAAGATCGATATTAAAAAAGCTCAGCACAAAAAGTGCAAGTATGAAAAAGTTTACCACGTAAACCAGTAGCAGGGACCTGAAAATCCTCTTGTCATTATACTTATCGGCCTTGCTGGCCCATCTTATACGCTGGTTCCAGAAAGCTTTCCAGTGCTCCGCAGGCATGGAGGTCACTACTGCTTTTTCGCTTTTGAGATAGGCGATCTTATCGGGATAAAGCTTTGCGATCTTATGCATCAGCAGCATATCATCTCCCGATGCCAGCTCATCGATGCCCTCAAAACCATTCACATCTAAGAAAGCCTGTTTTGAATAACAGAGATTAGCGCCATTGCACATGGAATGAAATTTTCTTGAGACCGAAGCGGCAGTAATGCCCTGGAGCGTAATGAAATCGAGCGATTGAAATACGTGCAATAACTTATTGCCCTGTTCCAGCTTTACAGGAGCAGCAATCAGCATGGCGCCGGTTTGCCGCTGGTAGGCCATGAGCGTGCTGATCCAGGTTTTACCGGAAATGCAGTCTGCATCGGTGGTAATGATCCATTCACCCCTGGCTAGGGCAATGCCTGTATCGATCGCTTTTTTCTTGTAAGAGTTAATACTGCCTTCTAGATGTTCCTGCAAGGAAATGAGCTTAATGTTCTCGTTATTGAAATTCCTGACGATGTGCGCGGTGTCGTCGGTGGAATGGTCGTCTATCACGATAACCTGCAAAAGCTCACCAGGATAATCCTGGTTCACCAGCGAGAGCAGGCATCGGCCAATATTGAGCTCTTCATTTCTTGCGGGAATGATGACGGTTACAGAAGCAGTTCCAACAAAATCTTCGGGCAGAATATATTCCGGCAGTCGCTGCCATCCTTTACGATAAAACTCAATAAGCACTGCATAGCAGAGGAATAAAATAACGGTAACGGCTACCACCCAAAATGACAGATCATCCATACGTTAAAAATAACCATTCAATATAACAAAGCTTTCGCGATAGCTTCGATGTTCTTTTCATGCAAAACCTGGTGTCCGCAATTGAGCACTTCTACCCGGCAGCCAGGAAGTTCTTTTAAAAAGCGTTCTCCTTTTTTATGTCCGATGATGCGGTCATGCCTGCCATATAATAAATGAACAATGATGCGGTGTTGCTGTATCAGTTTTTTTACCTTGCCGGTATCAGGACTGCAGTTGCGCAAACCCGTCCATCGTTCGTACAATTCTTTTCTCACTTCATCGTCGTGGATATAATATTTCACGAACTTATAAATGCTCTGATTGAGAAGTTTTATCTTATTGGCCACGCTCAACATACCCAGGAACCAGCCGGGTTTTGACATGGTAAGCCTGAAGAGACTTCTTCCTGCACCTGTTTGTGTTGAAAGCCAATACCAGAAATTAACGGTAAGTCCGTCCGGTGCCAGCAACACCACTTTCGACACACGATCTTTCAGTTCCTGCAGCACGCACAATGCCATACGTCCACCGAGGCTGAACCCCAATAAATGAATATCGGCCGGGGCGATCTTTAAATGTTCAAGCAATTTTATAACGAGGTCGGCCAGCATGGCGATATCAACAACACCTTCGTTCCATATCGTTTCTCTATGAAACGGCAGGTCAATAGCGATAATGGTGTAATCAGTTCCTAATCTTTTTTCCAGGAAATCAAAATTTGCTGAAGCTTCTCCATAGCCGTGGAAGCAAACCAGTGGTCTTGCGCCCTCACCGCCGTAGCGATAATGTATTGTTGATTGATGATAAACTAAATGGCCTGATTGCATGTTCAGGCTCAAATTTAGGCATTAAGTCATTTGGTCATTGAGGCAATAAAGTCATTGGTCATTAGGTCAATAGTCATTTCTTGTTCCTTGCACCCCTGTTCCTTGTTCCTTGCACTTTGTGCTCTTACTTCAGTTGGAATGGTTTAGTAAAGATCTTCCCATCATCCGAAACACATTCTGCCCAATAAGTTCCCGCAGGTAAATTGTTGAATGAAAAAGAAATACGATTATCCCCGGCCTGCAGTAAACGCGTGCTTTTATGTACGATGGTTCCGGCGCTGCTCATAAAATTAAATTGAACACGCAGCGGTTCGGGTGTTGCCAGTTTAACAACAAGCTGGCGCGATGCATCAGTAAAAAAACTTTTGATCGCTATTTTATTTTTGCCGGTGAACAGTTTAATCACCTGCGAATAAAATGTTCTTCCCGCTTCGTTTATTCTAAGGCGGTAGTAATATAAATTCGAAACTACAGATTGATCAATTGCCTGATAACTGCGGGAAGCCGGCGAACCAGCACCGTCAATGGTTTGAATGGTCTGGTAACTCAGCCCATCCTGGCTGCGCTGCACTTCATAACTGGTGCCCGCAGTTTCATCGGTAACTGTCCATGTTATGCTTACATTTTCCTGTTGCTGCTTAGCTGCAAAAGCCTTTAGCTTCACAGGAAGCGCTACGGCAAACATGTTCTTATTCCTCACCCGCTGGAAAAGTATATCATGTCCTGCATCGTTCAGGTGAATATTGTCGCCTGAGTTGTAGGCAGGGAGTATTTCGTAAGTAACAGGATCTGCAAGGCCGTCCCAGAAATCAATGGAGAAATAGCCGAATTGCAGCAGAATACTGTCCCGCAACTCCTTTAGCTTTATTCGCGCAGCCATGGTATTAAAAGGAAAACCATGCCGTGGCTGGGTAGTGGTAATAAAACAAACTTTGCCAAGTGCATTGGCAGAATCGCGGATAGTTCTGAAACAACGCATAACACTGTCTACCCGCAATGTGTCGAACCCATTTGTTGGGTAGTTGACCAATACCACATCAGGATTAAATGACAAGGCTTTTGTAATATTATTATTAGGGTCTGGTTGCAGGTTGGGCCAGGGGCCGATAAAAGAAGAAGGCATTCCTTTATACACCGTATACCCTCCTACCGCCAGTTGAAAGATATCGATAGGCTGTGCGATGCCGTCATAATAAGCATCCAGCTTGGCCACATAACAATTGGCAAAACTGCTGGGGCCAGTGCAGGCGGAAGTGGAAGATCCGATAATAGATAGTTTTTTATTCTGGGCATAGCTCATGCCTGCTATCAACACCAACACAAAAGCGTAAAAAAATCTCATATAGTAAGTTTTAATAGTCTGGTCCGGGTTATCGCAGGAAGTTCGGATGGGGTTTTAAAATTAGGTTATTCCCTTCGTTTTCCGGCGTAGCAACCGGGTTTTCAATGTTAACTGTTTTTTCTTTTCAGCGGGCTTGTTTTACTCAAAACTATTTACTATGTTTGAATAGTTGTTTAACTAACTATATGCCAAACAACCAATTTAAAAGAGGCGAGTTATACAGTTTCATTACAGGTAAAGCTTCTACGGCTATAGCCAGGAGATTGCAGAAAAAATTTAACCAGGCCGGATTAAATCTTACTATCGAACAGTGGAGCGTTTTGCATCATCTATGGAAGGAAGATGGCAAGAGCCAGCAGGAATTGTGCAATGCTACTTTCAGGGATAAGCCCAGCATTACCCGTCTGGTAGATAATCTTGAAAAGCTACAGCTGGTAAAGAGAGTATCGTCGGAAAGCGACCGCAGAATGAACATGATCTACCTCACAAAACAGGCGCAGAAGCTGCAGGAGCAAACCATGGAGCTGGCAGAAGAAACCCTCAACGAAGCCCTGGAAGGCGTGCCCGTTGAACGCATAGATGTTTGCAAGGAAGTTTTACAGATAGTTTACGACAACCTCAAATAAAGCAGTGTTCATTTTAATACAATCGTTATGAGCGCAACCACCACCACAAACAAGACAGTACTAAAAGGAGGCGAATGGCTTATCAGGGAAAGCACGCCTTTTGAAACATTCATCCCTGAAGATTTCAACGAAGAGCAACGCATGGTGCTCGAAATGTGCAACACATTCCTTGACACCGAGGTGTTGCCCATACTGGATCGCATAGATAACCTGGAACCGGGATTGATGCCTTCGCTCATGGACAAAGCCGGTGAGCAGGGATTGCTGGGCACTTCTATTCCGGAAGAATACGGCGGCCTCGGAAAAGATTTTATTACTGCCACGCTTGTAAACGAAGGCCTGGGAGCAGGACATTCTTTTTCCGTTGCCATTGCGGCGCATACCGGTATCGGCACCTTGCCTATCCTGTATTTTGGAACGCCTGAACAGAAAGAAAAATACATTCCCAAACTGGCCAGTGGAGAGTGGAAAGGCGCTTATGGCCTTACCGAACCCAATAGCGGCAGCGATGCGCTGGGCGCTAAATCCGCTGCGCGCCTGAGCGCAGATGGCAAACATTATATCCTTAACGGGCAGAAATGCTGGATCACAAACGGCGGCTTTGCAGATGTGTATACCGTATTTGCAAAGATCGAGGGAGATAATGTGCCGAAAGAGAAATCAGGCTTTTCCGCCTTTATCATCGAAAGGGGTTTTGAAGGATTTACCCGGGGGCCTGAAGAGCACAAGATGGGCATTAAAGGCTCTTCTACTGTTCAGCTTTATTTCCAGGATTGCAAAGTGCCGGTTGAGAATTTATTGGGCGAAGCAGGTAAAGGGCACATTATCGCTTTCAACATTCTTAATATCGGTCGCCTTAAATTAGATGCTGCGGCATTAGGAGGTGCAAAAAGAGCGCTTACACATTCAGTTGTATATGCTACCACGCGTGAGCAGTTCAAACAACCCATTTCAAATTTCGGCGCCATCAAACGCAAGCTGGCAGAAATGGCCATCCGCATCTGGGTGGGCGAAACTGCGCTTTATCGCACTTCAAAATGGGTAGACGATAAAGAACAGGAGTTGCTGGCTGCAGGCAAACCATTTAATGAAGCATTATTGGGCGCAGCCGAGGAATATGCTATTGAATGCGCCATCCTTAAAGTGTATGGCAGCGAAGTGCTGGATTATGTAGTGGATGAAGGCGTGCAGATACACGGCGGTAATGGATTCAGCGCTGAGTACAATATTTCAAGAGCTTACCGCGACAGCCGTATCAACAGGATTTATGAAGGCACTAACGAGATCAACCGCCTGCTTACGCTGGATATGACGCTGAAGCGCGCCATGAAAGGAAGGCTGGACCTAATGGGCCCTGCAATGAAAGTATCGCAGGAACTGATGAGCATCCCGGATTTTGGCGATGAGGATGATACACCTTTTGCAAAAGAAAGAAAGCTCATCGTGAATTTTAAAAAGGCTATTCTCATGACGGCCGGCGCAGCAGTGCAAAAGCTGATGATGAAATTAGACCAGGAACAGGAAGTGCTGATGAGCATTGCAGACATGGCCATCGATACCTTTAATGCAGAAAGCGCATTGCTGAGAACAATGAAAATAGCTGATCAGCGGGGTGAAACTGCATCGCAGATATATGCTGATATGACAAGGGTTTACCTGGCAGATGCCGCTGACCGCATCAACAAGAACGGAAAGGATGCCATTAACGCATTCGCCGAAGGCGATGAGCAAAGAATGATGTTGCTTGGATTGAAACGGTTTACCAAGGCAGAGCCTTACAATACGAAGGATGCACGCAGAAGAATAGCTGACCGGCTTATTGCAGAGAACAAATATCCGTTCTAAGCATATTAAAAGGGTTCAATAGGGCGGCGCCACCGGTCGTCTGAAAGGGTTTAAAGAATTATTGCTTATTTTAATTCTCTAATAACCCCCGCATGAAATATCATAAGCAGTTTGTAACGGCAATCCTGTATACGATGGGATTGCCGTTATTTTTTACGGTTTGCGCCTTTCTCTCCTCCTGCGAAAATCAACCGGCGCCTCCGGCCACTACTTGCGAATCCACTGTTTATAATATCGATCCGTCAAAAATGGAAATTACTGGCAACGCTACTTTCGATACTACCGCTAACATGTTTCGTACGCAGGTAGTAGACCGTGCCGACGGCCGTGCCATCCAGGGAGTTTCCTATGCGTTGTTGCAGGATTCATCTGCTTATAAAGGTGTAACAGATGCCAATGGTGAGTTTGAAGTAGTTGGAAATAATTTTTCAGGCAACTGGAAATTGAATATCTCTCATGCGGATTATGTGTGCCTGGAAATAAAAGATATTCCTATTAGTGGAGGACAAACCGCAATTGTGAGGCTTAAAAGGAAATAGGGGAAACACATAAGGCGGTCTTCACCACATATCTTCCATTTCGTCGAACAATGACCCGTCTTCTTCAACATCTAAAACATCATCGGAATTGACCAAATAGAGATTTTTGCGCGTTCTTGTTAGTGCTACGTATTTCAAATTTCTTTCTTGTTTAAGCTCCCAATCTTTTTGGCCATCCCTGTAGAAAGGAAGTTTGTTATAATCAAGAATAAAAACACTATCGTTTTCCAAGCCTTTAGCACGGTGAATAGTTGAAAGCTTTACGGCATTTTCACCGCCAGATATAAGTTTTTCTATTTTGGCAAGCAGCTCACTTATGTTGCGGCAACCAACCTGCAATATCAACTGCTTTTTTATAAATTCTAACTTGGAATTTAGTAATCGGCCTTCTTCCCGGATAAATTCTTCCTTCGATTCTTTATCCTTAAGCTTGTTTGATCTTTTATTAATTGACTCCAGGTTGCGGTCCATCACCTCATCAAAGAAATCATCCTGCTTTCTCAATACATCCTGATCGTTAAGTTCGTCTGGCAGGAAAATAAACTTCAGGTCATTTATAAATTCTTTCACTTCATCCTCATGCACTTCTACCGCAATGCCCTGATCTATCATCTGAAACATCAATACCTGAAGCGGAGCTTTAATGCGGCATATAACAAGGTTTCCAGGCTTTGCCATGCTTATCACTTCATTAAATTTTATATCATGTATTAGCCCATCTTTTTTTGTAAAAGCAGTAATATCAGACCTGAATTTCTGCGCAAGTGTAATTACATTTTCAGGGCACCGGAAACACCCGGATAATGGCAACCTGGCAGCCTTGAGTTTTTCCTGGATGTAATTATAGGATTCTATATCCGCTCCGGCAAATCCATAAATAGATTGATAAGGATCTCCAACTGCCAGCACTCTTCCATTGGGTTTTACGTATTTGAAAGCT
>JBAVMD010000075.1:0-5349 GCA_049689695.1 Chitinophagaceae bacterium
CTACCCAGGTGATCGGCATGCACGAACATCCTACACGTGCACTCAAAGAAAAATCGAGATCTTCCATTTCCATAGGCTTTCATTACCTGGCATCGGGTAAAATAGATGCGTTCATCAGTGCGGGCAATACCGGCGCCATGCTGGTGGGTGCCATGTACAGCATTAAAGCCATTGAAGGGGTGCTAAGACCTACCATTTCTACCATTATTCCAAAAGAAAATGGCGGCGCAGGGTTGTTGCTGGATGTAGGGCTGAATGCAGATTGCAAACCCGAAAACCTCAACCAGTTTGCGATGCTGGGTTCCCTGTATGCACGGCATATTCTCGGCATCGAAAATCCAAAGGTAGGGCTGGTGAATATCGGCGAAGAAGAGGGCAAGGGCAACCTTCTGGCGCAAGCCGCATACCCATTGCTGAAAGCCAATGACCAGATCAATTTCGAAGGCAATATCGAGGGACGTGATGTGTTCATCGAAAAGGCCGATGTAATGGTGTGCGATGGATTTACAGGCAACATTATTTTAAAGCTGGCCGAATCGCTCTACGAGATCACGCAACGCAAAAAAATAGAGCATCCTTATTTTGACCGTTTCAATTTTGAGAATTACGGAGGAACGCCTGTGTTAGGTGTTTCCAAGCCGGTGATCATCGGCCATGGTATTTCCCACGCGAAAGCATTTTATAATATGGTGCTGCTGGCACAGAAAATGATCGAAAGCAAACTGATGGGATTGATGCAGGAGAGTTTCTTGAAATAGTTAACCACTCACGGTGGGAACGTATTATCAATTCAATGTCTTACTTCTTCTCTCTCTTTACTGATTACTATAAAAGCCTGGATAAACTCAGCTTCCTGCTGATTTCTCTCTTCGTTGCAATTCTTATTTTTTGCAATTACCGTTTTGGATGGAATACAAAGATCTGGCAAACCTCGTCTGACATCGAGCGCTTTCTTCGTTTCTATGCACTCTACTTTTTTGCATTTGGAGGAGCCTATTTTCTTCTGCATATTTTCAGCAGGCAGAGTATTACTTTTTCTGTGACACTGTTGGTATTGATTGCGGCTGCGCCGGCCATTTTTGCGCTTAAGGTGGTGTTCAACGCACACCGTCCACTTTTCTTCAAATTCTTTCAGTGGCCGCACAGCAGGTATTATTTTATGCTGGCCGATTATCCTATCCGGCTGCTGATTGTAATGCTGCTGATTTTGTTTTTTTGGAAATGGGCGAATCCTCCCTATCCTTTTTGCGGGCTAACATTCAGGAATTTTCAATGGATGCCTTACCTGTTATTGCTGGCCTGCATGGTCCCGCTGATCGTCTTCGCGTCTACACGACCCGATTTCCTGGTTACTTATCCAAAATTCAAGCACATCGCTTTTTTTGCAGACAGCAGCGCAAAGCCCTGGCTATACCGGCTGTTATATGAAATATCCTACGGGATAGATTTTATTACCATCGAAGTTTTCTTTCGGGGCTTTTTAATTCTCGCCTTTGCGCACCTTGTAGGCAAGGATGCGGTTTTGCCCATGGCTGTTTTCTATTGTGTGATTCACTTTGGCAAGCCGCTGCCTGAATGCATCAGCAGTTATTTCGGGGGATTGCTGTTGGGAGTGCTGGTGTATAAAACGCAAACCATTATTGGCGGATTGATAGTGCACTTAGGCATTGCGTGGTTGATGGAAGCTGGCGGGTTTATCGGGAATAGTGTACGAAATAAATAACACGAATTTTGGGACACGAATTACACGAATAAGAGATGATTGATAATTCGTGTTATTAAAAATTCGACTGTCAGTCTATAAGCCGGATTCTGTCGTGGATCATCATTTATCTTGCCGCTGCATTACTGCAGCGATCTTTTCTGCCTACCCTTCCCACACATTGCTGTATCAACGAGCAGTTGACCGTTCGCCTTCACCTTCGGGCTCCGGCGAGACAATGGGATATACATGGCATTTCAGCATGCAAGGTTTACCCGTCACGCAAATTGCTTTGCGCAACCGTGGGCTCTTACCCCACGTTTTCACCTTGACCTCGCTCTAAGCCTCCCGAACTTCGGGCGGCTCTCCTACGCTCCTGCGGAGCTTCGGCGAGCGAAGCAGTAATTTTCTGTGGCCCTATCTGTTCCCCTCCCGATAGCTATCGGGACGAGACCCGGCTCTTAACCGGTGCATTGCTCTGTGCTGTCCGGACTTTCCTATCCGTCACGATATTGCTATCGGACAAAATCGATGATCTGGCTGACAGTCGAATGGCGAATTTACGAAACTTAAGGAAGTCATGGGGTCATTAGGTCATTGGTCATTTGGTCATTGAGTCAATAAGTATTGGTTAAAGTATCGGTATGATCATTTTCCCAATGACTCAATGACCAATGACCCAATGACCAAAATGACCAAATGACTTTACTGACCCAATGACTAATACTGAAAATACACCTCCGTTGCCCCATACCCATACCTTGGATCATATTGGTTCACGAAAGTTTTGACTGATCTTTTATACCGCAGTATTTCATGTATTTCATCGCGCAGGCGCCCGGTGCCGATGCCATGTATTACGATCATGGAATTGAGATGGTGCGCTATCGCCAGGTCAAGGTATTTTTCGAAAGTCTGCAGTTGAAGTCCGAGCTTTTCAACGGGCGTCATGTGCTCCCAATCATGCGCAAGTCTTTCAATGTGCAGGTCTACTTCGTGTTTTGCGGGCTCCAGGTGCTGCCTTGCCTGGCTGGCCTCGTATAATTTATAGCCGGCTGTAACAGGGGTATTGACAACGATATCTTCCTCGATGCCGCGATTAGGATACTCGGCAAACAGCAGGTAAGAAAAAGTAGCCTCGCCTCTTTGTTTCACTTCTTCGATCTTATTAAAGAGTTGTTTCGGCTTGATCTTTACAGATGCTTCGTAATGACTTGCCTTCGTTTTATCCGGACTTATCAGCGTAAACTCGAATGAAAATACCGGACTGTCGTTCATATCTCCAAACGGAACATCGTGCAAATAAAAATCTTTAAAGGCATATACCTGGTTGGTGAGTTCAAATGAAGGCTTCCCAAAAAAATTCAGCCGGTAAGTAAAATGGTAACCATGAGTTGTATGATTTACCAGATGCACTTTGAGGCTGCTTACTACATCATCCCCAAACTCATCCATATCAAACTCAGGAAGAAATAATAACCACGTGCCTCCGATAGCTATCGGGGCGACCTGTTGAACCGGCGACGCTTTGTCTTTCTTAAGATCATCGATAAAAGATTTCGATTTCTTTTTATCAGGAAAGAGCTTTTTTTCCGAAAAGCGTTTGAAATAAGGAAAATCGAGCTGATCGATGTAAGCGGGAAATTTAACGCCCCGCACATCTACCATGACCATTTTATTATTGATGATGTCTACAACCTCGCCCTCTTCATTGGAATGCAGCACGAGCACTTTATCACCGATCTGGAATTTCATACCGCTAAATTATCATAGATGGAGAAGAAAGCGCAGATTAAGGAAAAGAAAAGCACGGATTGGAAGAAGGATTTAAGGATTAAACGGAGGATAAACTTATTCAGAATCCGTGTAATCCTTAAATCCTTCTTCCAATCCGTGATTATTTTCCCTGATATTATTCCGGATAAACTTTTATGATTGCGAATTTGCGAGCTTGCTTTTCCGGTATCCATATAAGAAGTAGATCGTTAGCCCTATCGCCATCCATCCAAAGAACCATAGCCATGATATGGCCGGGATTTCGATGAGCAGGTATGCGCAGAACAACACGCCCAATATCGGTATGAGCGATAAATTTTTAATGAAGGTTGCAACCGATAAGATCAGTCCAAGCACTACATACACCAGGAACAGTACTTCCTGCAAGCTGTCTTTTCCAAGATTCTGTGCTGCATTGCCAATCCTATCCCGAAGGAAAAATACAAAAACCGCAAAAAGAATGGGCACGATCAACTTGCCATTGATATACGGCAATTTAAAGCTTCTGTGATCATTTGCCCCGGTAATACGAGGCAACATTAATACGCCTCCTGATACCAGCACAAATGCGAAGAGCGTTCCTATACTGGTAAGATCTGTCATCAATGAAGCCTGCATGAACAAGGCAGGAATAGCCACCAGGATACCAGATACTATTGTTGAAAAATAAGGCGTCTGGTATTTGGGATGCACTCTTCCGAAAGCCTTTGGTAACAGGCCGTCGCGGCTCATGCTCATCCATATCCTGGGTTGCCCGAGTTGGAAAACCAACAGCACGCTTGTGGTGGCAACAACTGCACTGATAGCAACAATGTAGCTGATCCATTCTTTTCCTATTCTTTCAAATACAAAAGAAAGCGGATCGTTCACATTCAGTTCAGAAAATGGTACCATGCCCGTTAATACCAGCGCTATCAGGATGTAAAGCACTGTGCAGATCAGCAGTGAATAGATCATACCTTTCGGCAGATCGCGCTGTGGATTTTTACATTCTTCCGCAGTAGTGGATATGGCGTCAAAACCGATGTAGGCATAGAATACTGCCGATACACCCTTCAATACGCCTTCAATGCCATTTGGCATAAACGGACTCCAGTAAGATGGCTTTACATAAAAGAACCCGAGTATTATCACGAAAATAATAACGGCTATCTTGAATATCACCATCGCGTTAGCGCTCTTCTTACTTTCCTTGATTCCAACATAAGTCAGCACGGCCACCAGGCATACGATGATAAAGGCCGGCAGGTTAATGAATATTTTCATGCCCGAGATAACCGGTGCAGTATTCCATGCATCGATGATCGATTGCATATCGGGCGTGAGCGTATTGCCGGCAGTGCTGGAAGCCAACGTGGCGGTATAAGCTTTTTCAGCCGTTGTAGGATCTACCGTAAGCCAGGCAGGCAAATTAATGCCCATAGCCTGTAACAGGTTATTGAAGTAACTGCTCCACGATATTGCCACCACGATATTGCCGATGGCATATTCCAGGATCAGCGCCCAGCCTATTATCCAGGCAATGAGTTCCCCAAATGAAACATACGCGTATGTATAGGCGCTTCCGGCAATAGGAACGCGACTCGCAAATTCAGCATAACATAAAGCCGCAAAACCGCAGGTCACGGCAGTGATCACAAACAACAGGGATATGCCCGGCCCCCCGTTGGAGGCAGCTGTACCAATGGTTGAAAAAATACCTGCACCCACAACGGCCGCGATGCCCATGAAGGTGAGATCGCGCACATTCAATATTCTTTTCAAACCGCTTTGATGATGTTGATCTACTCCTTCCTCTGCATCCTTCAGTATTTTATCGATGGATTTCTTGCGAAACAGTGAGGTGGACATGTTGGTCTTGGTTTAAATGT
>JBAVMD010000076.1:0-10848 GCA_049689695.1 Chitinophagaceae bacterium
TCTTCCATCCGTGCTTCTTCTTTATATAACCCTATCCTCATTCATTTCAAATCAAAATCTTAATGGACCGTAAAATTGCTGTCATTGGCATGGCCGGGCGTTTCCCGGATGCTAATGATCTCACTGAATTTTACCATAACCTGCAACAGGCTAAGTGCAGCATCCGCGATATTTCCGCGGAAAGGATCAGGCGTACTACGCTCGATCCCGATGCATCTTATCACCGCAGGGGATATATAGAGAACATCGATGAATTCGATTACCAGTTCTTCAATATCCCTTATGGCGAAGCCAAACACATGGACCCTCACCAGCGCCTGCTGCTGGAAGTGGTTGCAGAAGCCATTGAGAACTGTGGCTACAGCCTGAATGAATTCAACGATACCAATACCGCAGTATATGTTGCAGATAAGCGATTGCAGTATTATGAACATGCAGACCAATTCGATCCAACGCTTGTAACAGGCAACTCGAGTGAATTTCTGGCAGCACGCATCAATCGCGTGTTCAACTTAAAAGGCGGCGTTGCAGTAATTGATACTTCCTGTTCCTCTTCGTTGGTAGCGCTTCACAATGCATGCAATGAGCTGAGACTGGGGCTTGCCGATACAGCATTAGTATGTGGCGTGAACCTTGAACTATTTCCTGCAAAGAATACACAATATCAAAATCATATTGAAGTAGAATCTCCTGACGGATTTTCTATTCCTTTCACTGCAGGTTCTAATGGCATGGTGTATGGTGAAGCTGTGATCTGCGTGGTATTGAAACCGCTGGTAAAAGCATTACAGGATAACGATCACATACAGGCCGTGATCACAGGCAGTGCTGTTAACAACAACGCCGCACGCGCGGCAAGTCTAACAGCGCCCGACAGCATTGCACAATCAGAAGTATTGCGCAAAGCATGGGCATCCGCAGGCATTGAGCCCCGCATGCTTTCTTTTATTGAAGCGCACGGGTCGGGCACACAGTTGGGTGATAGCCTGGAAATTGCAGGCATTAACCTGGCGCTGGAGCCGTATGCGCAAAATGGCATTAGCATTCCCATATCTACCGTAAAATCAAATATAGGCCACACAAGAGCAGCCGCAGGGCTTGCAGGCTTTGTAAAAGCCGTGCTTGCAGTGAAGAAAAAAGCCATGCTGCCTTCTGTTTACAATGATCCCCCCAATCCGCACCTGCAATTGAAAGATGCACATGTATTCATTCAGCGAAATGCAGGACCGTGTAAAGAAGAAGATGCAGGAAAGATCATGGGCGGCATCAGTTCTATCGGCTTCAGCGGAACCAATTGCCACGTCGTGATAGAACAAAACCAAAAGGCATTGAACGGCCATCACCTCGCCACCGGCATTCAACCTTACCTGTTCCTTTTTTCATCGTGGAAAGCGCAGGAGTTGGCTGGGTATATAAAAAGGGTAGAGGCCTTTCTTTCAGAAAATACTCCCGGTCTTGCAGACTTGTCTTACACACTTGGGAAGGGAAGAGATCATTATCCCTACCGCAAAGCATTTGTGGCAACGGATCTGCTTGAGCTGAAAGATAAACTGGCTTCGTATATTCATTCGGGTGAGCTTGCAGAAGAACCTGCAGCTGCACCGAAGCTGATCTTCATTTTTTCTGCAGGTGAACATATCTCTTATAATATTGTTGAGTCGTGCTGCAGCATGAACCGCTATTTCGATGAGCGTTACCGCTACTACCTGGAAAAAGTCAGCCTTGGCATGGGAAGAACTGCGCCGCAGGTATTTCGTTTCATTTTCCAGCTTGCTTATTATGATCTGCTTGTGCACAATGGAATAACAACCACCACCTTGCTGGGTATTGGTACCGGCCAACTGATTGCACGGGTAGTAAGAAATGAGTTGAGTGTTGTAGAAGGTCTTCAGAAGGCTTTCGAAAACAAATCCGAAGTGCATACAGAAACAGGATTGGTAGAAAAGCTGGAGAAGCTGCTGCAATCACAGCTGGCATCTCAACCCGCAGTATTTATAGAAATGGGCATGGGCAGCAACCTGTATCCGCTACTGGTTCAGCACGCAGAAAATGGCCGCAAATTTTTCGTGCACCAGGTACCTGCTGTATTGCCGGTGCTGGATATCGCCGACCTGCAGGCTTTTTTGTACCACCACCATTATGCTGCCGCAAATGATTTTTTAAATGCCATACAAGCCAGGCGCATTGAATTGCCTGCGCATACTTTCAGCAAAACACGTTGCTGGATAAGAGAGGAGCCCCGGAAAAAAAGTGAGTGCAAGACCGCACAGGCGCAGCAATCCGATGCGCGTCAGAATACGGGAACTTACATCAATACCGTTAGCGCAGTTATCATCGGATTGTGGAGAGAAATACTTTCCTTACCTGCCGATGCAGTAATGAATAATTTCTTTGAAGCCGGTGGCGATTCGATCAATGCAACAAAAGTGATCAGGCGCCTGAATGAAACTTTTAGCATCAGGCTCGATTTTGAAGACCTGTTTGACTATCCTTCACTCGAAGCATTTTCGGCGCTGGTCTCATCTAAGCTGAATACTACGCAGAGATTGATGCTGATATGGAAAGCTGTGTTGGGATATGAAAACCTCCAGGACACTGATAATTTCTTTCAAAAAGGAGGTCATTCTTTACTGGCCAACCAGGTGCTCAACCGCATGAAGGTTGAAATGAAAGTGAAAATAGATTTTGAAGATTTCTTTCTTCATCCATCAGTAGCATCTATGGCAGCTTTCCTGGAGCAGCGCAACAACGATGTGCAGGATGACCAGATACCGGTCGCAGCTACTGCTGAAGATTATCCTGTTTCACATTTGCAGAGAAGGTTATGGATACTGGGACAAATGGAAGAAAGCTCCGTTGCTTATAATGAATTTAATGCATTCACTTTGCGCGGCCCGTTGAACATAAGCGCTTTGAAACGGGCAATAGAAACCATCATTAGACGGCATGAAGGCTTCAGGACTGTTTTTGTAAGCGGTGCAGAAGGTCCGCGCCAGAAAATATTGGAATGGTCTGAGATTTTTGACATGCAGGTGGAAGATAAAAGCGACCAGTCTCTTTCTCAACAGGAACTCACAGAGCAACTGGGTGCTTTTGCAAGGCAACCATTTGATCTCTCCCGCGGCCCTTTGCTGAGAACAAAACTTCTCCGGATGGAGAACGATCATCATATTTTTCTCTTCAACATACATCACATCATCTTCGACGAATGGTCTAACCGCGTTTTCGTGAGAGAATTGGCGCAATTATATTCAGCTTACACCATTGGTCAACAAATTTCATTGCAGCCTTTGCGCGTGCAGTATAAAGATTATGCGGTCTGGCTACAAAACAACCAGGTTGCAAAAGAAGCTGGCGAATATTGGATGAATATATTTAAAGATGGAGCGCCCGCGCTCGATCTGCCAACCGATCTGCCGCGTCCACCGGTTAAAACACACAATGGAACAGCTGTCACCATTAATATTCCCGGATCTGTAAAAAATATCATTGATAGCATATCTGCAGGAAACAGCGCCAGTAATTTTATGACGCTCACTGCCATCACCAATTTATTATTTCATTTTTATTCAGGTCAGCATACCATTCTCTTAGGAACGCCTGTTGCAGGAAGAAAGGATGTGGATATGGAGAGCTGCATCGGCTTTTTCGCCAATACCGTGGTGTTAAAAACCGAAGTGCGGCCGGAAGAGACTTTTCTGCAATTGCTTGCATCTGTAAAAAAACAAGTTGCCGGCGCCTTTACACATCAGTTATATCCTTTTGATATGCTGGTGGAACAATTGAATATTCGTGCAGACCGCAGCCGCATGCCTTTGTTTGATGTAATGATCGGGTACCAGAAAAATACTGCCATTTCCAATGAAGGTTTTGAAATGCAGGGCGTAAAGGTCAGCGCGTTTGGTCAGCCCAGAGAAACCAGCAAGTTTGATCTTTCTTTCGATTTCCTGGAAACAGCTAACGGGCTCTCGCTTTACATCACTTACAATACCGATCTATTTCTTCCCGCACGCATTCAACGCATGGGGGAGCATTTTATCAGGCTTGCTGAACAGTTGCATACGCGTAAAGATCAACCATTGCGTACGATAGATTACCGAAGTGCAGAAGATGAATTGGATGAACAGACAATGGAAACGCTTCCCGCTTCGGAACTAAAAAATCCTTATTCCTTGTTCATGGACCAGGTGAAAGAGCGGCCATCTGCAACAGCGGTTTATGGAAATGGCTGGCGCATCACTTATGAAGCGCTTCATCACCAGGCCATGCATCTGGCTGCGTGCTTAAAACAGCAATACAAGCTGGGAATATCGGAGGTAGTTGGTATTCAACTTTCGCATCATAAAGAAAGGATTGTCGCCATGCTTGCATTATCGCAACTCGGCGCATCTGCAGCATTTATTGCAGCAGACGATAACGGACATACGCTAAAATATATTTTAACCGACGGCATCAAAAGAACTTCAGTATCTGAAGGCACCGTTTATATTTCCTGGCAAGAGATATCATCAGCAAATACTGAATCCCCTGAAAATGTTACGGACGAAAGTATTAAGGCCAGATTCTCTGTTGGTTCATCCGGCAAATCTATTGCTATAACTGATTTGTGTAATTACATTCATTGGTTCAATAAAAATATTCCGGCAGCAGCAGGTCAGCAGTGCTGGATAAATACAGGTGTTTCGGTAAGATGGATTGAAAATGTATGGGCCGCGCTTTCAAACGGACTTGCATTGTTGCAACGTGATACAGAAAATACTAACATTGATACAATTGCAACACAACATCTCAATGGACTGGCGCTTACCCATCACGAATTACAATGCACCGCGCATTTACTTACAGAAAAAGCGGAACAGGGCTTGCAATGGCTCATTGTTGACGGACATCTTGTAAGTGAAGTAACCTATAAATCTTTTGAGGAAGCTGGCATTGTTTTAAAACAAGTTGTGAGGCCGTCTGTTGACTCGCCGGCCGTTGCAGAAGTTATTAATACAGTATATCCCGCACAGGTAAAGCCATTGCCTGGCCTATTATTTTGTGTAACGGATCAGCAGAACAGGCCTGTTGCAACGGGCATCAGTGGTATGTTACGCTACCGCAATACTGTTGAAGCAGATTGGATGAGTACAGGCATTACTTTTCGTAGAAATGGAAAATATGATTTTGTGTTGATGGCCCCTCAGCATGAGCAATACATGCACAATGCTGGACGTGTATCGTCTGCTGAAATTTTATCTGCATTGTCTGCCAGGCAGAACATCGGTCAAATGGCCGTATTGCCTTCTGCATCTCCAGCAGATGTGCTCACTGCCTTTATTGCTCCTACAAAACAAAGGCGCGTTGCAGAAAGAATGCTGCAGAATGAAGCGGCCCTGCCTGCTCAAAAGAAAGCGAATAGCGACGATATCGCCTTGCTTTCATCATTTAATGCAACTGAAAAGAAATCGCCATTTAAAGATATTGTGGAATATGTGAGCCATTGGGCGCGCATTACACCCGGCGCCATTGCAGCAAGCTGCGGCCATAGCTCATTGACCTACCAGCGGCTGAATGATGCATCTGATAATATTGCGCGTCATTTATTATTAAACGACCTGCGTGCCGAGGAAATTGTCCCTGTATTTGCAGAACGTTCGCTCGAATTGCTAATCAGCATGCTTGGCATCATGAAAGCCGGAGCAGCTTATCTGCCACTGGGTATCGATACGCCTCCCGGAAGGATAAGAGAGATCCTTAAAGACTGCGGCGCACGCATGATGCTGGTGAACAATAAGGACCAACTGAATCGTTTCAAGAGAGAAGATATTTCGCTTATTCAGAAAATAACGGAGCAATTTGATATCTCTGAATGGCTTTCAAAGCCGGCTGTGTACGATCTTTCATTTATTGTGATCGAACCACAATCGCTGGCCTACGTCATTTACACATCCGGTTCAACAGGCAAGCCTAAAGGAGTTATGATAGAGCATGGGGGCATGATGAACCACCTGTATGCAAAGATCGAATTGCTCAATATCGGCATTAAAACCAAAGTGATACAGAATGCGCCGCAGAGTTTCGATATTTCTATCTGGCAATTTTTATCAGCTTTGGTTGCAGGCGGACAAACTATTATTTACCCCGATGCATTGATAGAAGATCCTGCAGCATTTGCAAAAAAGCTGGCGTTAGATAAACCACAGATATTGGAAGTAGTTCCTTCTTACCTGAATGTATTGCTGGATGTGCTGGAGACAGAACGCAAAATCAGCAACTGGAAACCATCTTATTTACTGGTAACAGGAGAAGCATTTGCACCGAAGCTTGCGTGGAGATGGCTGGAAACTTTTCCGGGTGTTCCGCTGGTAAATGCTTACGGGCCTACAGAGGCATCGGACGACATTACGCATTATGTTTTTGATTCGATTGATAAAGAGCTTCACAGGCTGCCGATAGGTAAGCCGGTGAGGAATATGAAAATATACATCGTAAATGAAGCGATGGAGCTTTGCGCCATCGGTGAACACGGAGAAATTTGTGTATCTGGTGTTGGTGTCGGTAGAGGGTACCTTGGACAGCCGGAAAAAACAAAGGAAGTTTTTATCGATAATCCATGGCAGCCCGGAACAAGAATGTATAAGACCGGCGATCTCGGTTACTTTACCAAAGATGGCCTGGTAGAGTTCTTAGGAAGAAAAGATCACCAGGTCAAGATACATGGGCATCGTATTGAAACTGCAGAGATAGAGCATTGTCTTTGCCAACTGTCCGAAGTTCAGCAGGCCATTGTATTGCCGTTTAAAAGCGCAGATGATAATGATTTTTTAGCGGCATGGCTGCTAACATCTTCGACTGACACTTTCAAAACTGAAACAGTAAAAACTTTTCTCAGGGAAAAATTGCCGCCCTACATGGTGCCGGCTTATATTTTCTTCCGCGATCGGTTGCCGCTTACAGAAAATGGTAAGATCGACCGCAAAGCTTTTCCAAATCCTGAGCTATTCAAAAGAAAAAAAGTTTTTGAAACAGAAGCGCGCCAGTACCTGAGCAGGAAATTGCCGGAGTACAAGATCCCGCAGCTGATAGCCATCGATCATATTCCACTTACAGAGGCCGGGTTGCCGGATTGGACGATGTTGCAAAGCATGGTGTGGACGGAAGATGCAGTGCAGACAGCGACACCGGTAACAAGCACTGAAAAAACGATGGCCATCATCTGGCAGGAACTGCTCGATCTTGAAAGCATCGGCATAGACGATGATTTTTTTGAGAAGGGCGGTCATTCACTCAAAGCCATGCGATTGCTCGCTGCCATTGAAGACAAATTTGGTCAGCGATTAAGCATGCGCTATTTATTTGCAACTCCTACCATCCGCCAGTTATCAGCAAAGTTGGAACAGGAAAAGCCGGTTGCGGCAGTGCAAATTCCAAAGCAGCCCGAAAAAGAATATTATCCTGCATCTTACGCGCAAAGGCGCATGTGGGTAATGAACAGGTTAGGCGATCATGGGCACGCTTACAATATTTGCGGCGCCTTGCAATTGGACGGCCAACTGAACCGAAGTGCATGGGATGATGCCTGGATGCAATTGATACAGCGCCATGAAATATTACGTACAGGATTCAGGCTTATAGATGAGGAAGTAATGCAATTCATTCTTCCAAAAGCCGATGCTTCGTATTCAATTACACAACTGGATGTTTCGAAATATGAAAATCCTCTCGATAAACTACAGGCAATTCACCGGGAGCATGAGCAAACGGTGTTCAACCTGGAACAACCGCCATTGCTGCGCGGCAGCATGATCTGCACGGCAAAAAATGAATACGTATTCATATATGCAATGCACCACATCATAGCAGATGAATGGTCGCTTTACCTGTTGAGCAAAGAATTGCTGCAATTATATGCGGCTAACCTGGAAGAAAAACGCGCAACACTTGCTTCACTATCTATCCAATACCGTGATTACTCAAGCTGGCAGCGTAACCAGGAATTAGCGCAATGGCCAGGCAGCCGCGCATACTGGCAGCAGAAATTAAAAGGGCCGTTGCCTGTGCTGGAATTACCGGTAGATAAAGCACGCCCTGCTGTAAAAACGTATGCGGGAAACACTGAGAAAATGTTGATGCAGGGAATATCTGCCCAGCTCACTGCGCTTGGTTCAGCTTCCGGTGCTACGCTTTTCATGATGCTGGTCGCCGGCGTAAAAACATTTTTGCATCGCTATTGTCAACAGGATGATATTATTCTCGGAACGCCTGTGGCAGGCAGAACGCATGCGCAATTGCAGAACAGTGCGGGGCTTTACCTGAACACGCTTGCATTGCGTACTGCTATTAAAGCAGAAGATTCTTTTTACGATGTGATAAGAAAAGTACGCAATACTACTTTGGAAGCATTCGATCACCAGGATTATCCGTTCGACAAACTGGTGGAAGAACTGGAAATAAAGAAAGACGTAAGCCGCTCGGCGCTGTTTGATGTATTGCTGGTGCAGCATGATGAAGTAACAGAAACCGGCCCTGCAAAAACCGGCTTATTGGAAGTAAAACCTTACAATCTTCCCAGCACTTCAAGCAAATTTGATCTCAGTTTCCATTTCAGAAACAATGGCGATGACCTGGAAGCTGGATTAAATTTCAACACAACTCTTTTCAGTACCGAACGTGCAAAATTGATGATCGCACATTTTTACCAATTGCTTTCGGGGTTATTGGCTGATCCATCTTCTTCTATTCAAAACATAAATTATACGGGCATACTCGAACGCAGGAAATTGCTTACAGCTAATCCACACAACTGGCAGTCGCCACCCGATGAAGACATTTGTACAAGGATGATGAAAGTCTGGGAAAGCAAGCAGCAGCAGCGTGCAGCCATAGATGCTTTGGGAAGTTTGACATTCCGGGAATTAAATGAAGCTGCTGATCGCATGTCGTTTTATCTGTGTGAGAAGCATAAGGTAAAATGCGGACAGGTGATAGGCTTGTATATGGACCGCAGCATTGATATGCTCGTTTCCATGATGGCGATATTAAAAGCAGGCGCGGCTTACCTGCCTATGGACAAAAGTTTCCCGGCACAACGCCTCGATTTTATGCTGCAAGACAGCGAAGCTGTATTGGTTATAAGCGATGAGCAATGGACGGCCAATCAACCCGCTGTTATATGGAGCGAATCTTTGAGAAATGAATTACAATCTTATCCTGCTAAAAATGCTGCGCATGAGCGCACCGCACATAGCATAGCATACATCATTTATACATCTGGCACAAGCGGCAAACCCAAGGGAGTACGCATTACAGACAACGCGCTCATAAATTATGCAGCAGGTATTGAAACTGCTTATCATTTGCAGGGAAGAAAGCTGCGCGGTTTGCTGGCGTCTTCCATTGCATTCGATCTTGGCTATACCAGTTTATGGGGCATGTTGCTGCTGGGAGGTGAGCTGCACCTGTTGCCGCAAACGCCTTACTGGCAGCCACGGCAGGTGCTGGAATGGATAGAAAATGAGCAGATCAATTTTATTAAGCTTACGCCTTCACATTTCCGTTTGCTGGTTCATGAAATTGCACAGCAACCTGCTCTGCAGGATGCAGGTGAACACCTGCAATGGATCGTACTCGGTGGTGAGAAACCAACACCGGCCGATATGCAGTTGTGGTTGCAACAGTATCCACATTGCCGCATTGCCAACCACTATGGCCCAACTGAAACAACAGTAGGCGTGCTCACGCAGCTTATAAGTAAAGATGGAGATGAAGAAGATGAAATGAGGATGGCTGATTTTTCTGCACAGCCTGTGCTGGGCGAACCAATGGGAAGTCATCATGTATACATCACCGATAGAAACGGTATGCTGTGCGGCGCAGGTGTGTGGGGCGAGTTGTTGATAGGCGGCAAAGGGGTTACTCCCGGTTACGTGAACCGCGCGGAACTGACTGAACAAAAATTGATTGACAATCCATTTACTGCAACTAAAGAAAAATTATACCGCACGGGCGACAGATGCCGCCGTTTGCTGAATGGAAAAATAGAATTCAGCGGCAGGATTGATGCCCAGGTGCAATTGAAAGGATATAGAATAGAGCCTGAAGAAATAGAGAACGTGCTGTTGCAGCTGAAACAAATTGCTCAGGCGGCAGTGCAGATAGCCACAGTGCATGATGAAGAGCGGCTGGTAGCTTACGTGGTTTCCTCGCAGGAAGATGTAATTGTGGAGCAGGATGAAGTACGCACACACATCGGTAAACAGTTGCCGGTGTATATGATGCCGTGGAAAATTATTCAGCTTGCTGTAATGCCTTTAACAGGCAATGGTAAAACAGACCGCAACCAACTGCCCGATCCATCCCTGTTCGATGCACCGCTTACAGAACAGGCGCGGCCTGCACAGAACAAGGCTGAAGAAGACCTGATGGCTGCATTTGATTCACTGATGCCCGGCAGAAATATCCAGTTCAGCAATAATTTTTTTGAACTGGGTGGCGATTCCATCAAGGCCATACAACTCGCTTCGAGATTGTATGGAATGGGTTGGAAGCTGGACATAAAAGAAGTATTTGATCACCCAGTGCTGGAAGATATGGCTGCAAACATGCAGGTAGTAAAGCAGATGGCAGACCAGCGGCCGGTGGAAGGTGAAGTATTGCTCAGTCCAATCCAATACGATTTCTTTCAAAGAGGCTTTTTATTCGAACATCATTACAATCAATCAGTGTTGCTGAAAAGCCACCAGCACATCGATGCAAAAGCAGTGGTGCAGGTAGTTAAAAAACTATTTGCACATCATGATGCGCTACGCATGGTGTACCTGTATGATGCGGGAATGGTAAAACAATACAATCGCGGACTTGAAATAG
>JBAVMD010000077.1:0-2494 GCA_049689695.1 Chitinophagaceae bacterium
GGCAGCGGCACTTCTTTAAGCGGGGATTTTAGAATTATCAAGCGCTAAAGCCTCAAACCTATCAATAAACCTCTTCACATTCCGCTTATTTTTTCCAAAGGGAAAGTCAAGCGGGCTGCCGCTATTAACATTACTAATGCTATTGATCAATACCTGGTTATCCGTTATAACTATAGATATCATTTCGTCTTCCCGGCTTCCTTCACCACTTACCATACTAATAACCTCAGCTACCGCGATCAATTTATCTCCAAATGTTTTCATATCAACGGTTGGACTATAAGCCTCGATGAAACCATTGCTGTTTACACTCATTTTCCATTTCAACGATTTTATTGTTTTTACTGCCAGTTCATGATTTTTAGATTTCAGGAACTTCGTCTCGAAAGTTCGCAGCCGGAGCCCGCGATACTGGTTAATAAATATCCATAAACCCATTATAGGAATTACCAGCATGATCAACATAGCCGGATGAAAGAAATCTATCAGAGTAAGAAAAAATATAATCGAGCCTATTGTAAAAAAGACCGTATAAAACGTACCAGCATAATAGCGTAAAAGACGCCTGCGGGTGAGCAGGAGCCTTTTTGTTTGCAGCATTCTATTCTGAGCTTCAGTCGTCATTGTGAGTCAAAAAGGTAAATTAAGAAAATTTCCTTTTCCGCTATAACCAGCTTTGCAATGCTATCAGTTTAATTCCCGGTTTTTTCCCCTTCTCATTTTCCCTTCTTTTGCATAGGGCATATTATTTCACATAAATTTTTTTTTATGAAATTGCTTGCTGCTAAGCTCATTATCCCATTCTCCATTTTTATATTGGCTGGCGCTGAAATATCTGCGCAGCAATTAGAAGGCCGCATTTATAAATCCGTTGAATACGGATCCGGCTGGATCGACCTCAAAAAAATTACTGATTTCAAAGAAGGCGATACTTTAATTGTCAGGATAATAGGAACAGCCAAAGATGTCGTAGTAAGATTGCTGCCGGACGGTGGTGATCCCAACAATCCCGCAGGAATAGTTGAAGGACCGAGAAAAGTACAGGTAAACAGCGTTGTTAAAGTTATCCTTGACTCAGATTATAATCGCATCATACAGGTTTCAGTTCATGGCAGGAATGCATTTGGCCTCATGTCGGAAAGCAATGGACCGGCGTATCTGCAAAGCGTAGTCTGGAAAAAATCCAGGTCGCAAAACTAAGAGAACAACCAGCAAGCATTTAGTTTTTATACTTTTTCAAATACCATTCAAAACTGCGGTTTTCAGAATAAATGCTTGCCCGGTAGGGGGGAAAAGATTTAAACCATTCATTATCTTCATAGAACCCTTCCTGTCATGAAGAAATATGAAGACCTGATAAATCTCAGCCGCTCCCCCTTGGTTAACCAATTGCATGGTTTACGGGAGAGCATTACCAAGCCCCCGCCGCATTACGATATGCACGGGCTTATTCACCGCAATTTCATCAATTGGATATTGAGGCACATCCGTTACCTCGGCAACAGGCGCTATGCTTACCAGCAATACAGCAAGCCGGAAGCTAATAACGGGATTTTCAAAATGCAACCGCAACCCGGGCAGCAAACTACCATAGCGCTATTGGGTGATTGGGCATCCGATACTCCTGAATCGCACAATATTGCCAACCTTGCAGGGCAACAGGACTACAGCATCCACTTAGGTGATACGTATTACATGGGCAACATCAAAGAGATCGCCGACAATTTCAACGATAAATTCGGTGCGCCCTGGCCTTATGGTACATTCGGGAGCTTTGCGCTGCTTGGCAATCATGAAATGTATTCCGGTGGCAAGGGATACTTTACGCAATTGCTGCCTTACATGGGTGTTTATAGCGGCGATGTCACTAACCAGCAAGAGGCCAGCTACTTCTGCCTGGAAAATGATCACTGGCGGATCATCGGGCTCGATACGGGATATAATTCGCTCAAGGGGTGTTTAGGGGTACGGTCCGACTATCACGCAAAGCTGCATCGGTGGCAAATGGAATGGTTCAATAATGTGGTGCAGCCCAACAAGGATAACAGGGGAATTATTCTCCTCAGCCATCATCAATCTTTCTCAGCTTTTGAAAAAGAATATCCCGGTGCGGCCGCGCAGCTTTCATCTGTTATTAACCCGGAAAAAACTGTTCTTTGGTTCTGGGGCCACGAACACCGGCTGGCGATTTACGGAGGCAATCAATTACCCAATGGCAGTAATGTGTTTGCAAGATGCATCGGGCATGGAGGCATGCCGACGGAAATTAAAGTGAAAACAAAATCGCCCAGGGCTGATGATCCTTTAAACCGTAACCTGGTATTGCATGACGATAGAACAAGAACGATCGTTGGGAAATATCCTCTTGGGCACAATGGCTATGTAATCCTTAAAATGAATGGCAATAAACTGGTGGCCGAGTACTACGATGATAACAACAACAACCAGAAGGGAGAGCAGCGGTTGATACTTTCGGAAACATGGTCTGTAGATC
>JBAVMD010000078.1:0-4638 GCA_049689695.1 Chitinophagaceae bacterium
ACGCCTGAACGGTTAAAATATTACATTATGTATTGCACGCCAATGATTTTGGAGGTATATAAAATGCCGTTCCCATTTTAACAAAAGCGGTTAAATTGCGGCCTCTTTATGTCAGCAGAAAAGATAATAACCGACTGGAAAAAGAACAAATTCAAACCCTTGTACTGGCTCGAAGGGGAGGAGGAGTTTTTTATAGACCAGGTAATGGAATACGCAGAGCATCATATTTTATCAGAGGCCGAGGCCGGGTTTAACCGCGTGGTATTTTATGGAAAAGATGCTAACTGGGCAGATGTGGTGACTGCATGCAGGCGCTACCCGATGTTTGCGGAGCGGCAAATAGTATTGTTAAAAGAAGCCCAACACATGCGCGACGTAGAAAAACTGGAGATCTACATCGAAAATCCCCTGTCATCCACCGTATTCGTGGTTTCTTACAAAGAAAAAAAAGTTGACGGCCGTAGTAAGTTTGCGAAGCTCATCAAAGAAAAAGGCGAAGTATTCACTACTAAGAAATTATACGAAAACCAGTTACCCGAATGGACAAGCGAACTGGTGCGCTCAAAAGGATATACTATTTCAAACAAGGCCTTATTGTTATTGGTAGACCATATTGGGAATGATCTGAGCCGGATGGTGAATGAAATAGAAAAGGTGCTGGTGAACCTGAATGACCGAAAGAATATAACTGAAGACGACATTGAAAAATATGTAGGCATCAGCAAAGACTTCAATGTATTTGAACTGCAGGAAGCGCTTTGCGGTAAGGATATGGCGAAGGCATTGCGCATTGTTCAATACTTTGAGGCAAACCCTAAGGCCGCACCCATTCAACTGGTGCTGCCGGTGCTGCATTCTTTCTTCAGCAAAGTATTTATGGTATTCAGTCTTTCAGACAGAAGCGAAAATGGGCTGAGGCCCATCTTCAATAATAATATTTACAGTGCACGACAGGGATTAACAGCCGTGAAGAATTATGGATATGAGGGAACGGAAAGGGTAATATTGCTGCTGCATCATTATAACCTGCGCAGCCTTGGAGTGAACGATGCCGGCACGGAAGACGCTTCGCTGTTGAAGGAAATGATTGTTAAGATGGTTAACTAATTAGCAAATGGCTCAATGGCTCAATTACGAAACAACGGATCATTGCGCAATTGAGCTATTTTCATATTTGCTAATTAGATAGTATCGTCCTTGCTTCCACTTCATCTTTCGCCAACTGCTCCTTCAACGCTTCAAGCCCGTTGAATTTAACTTCAGGACGCATCCATGCTTTAACGTATACGCGCAGCATCTTGCCATAGATCTCTTTATCAAAATTGAACAGGTTTACCTCGATCATTCTTTTGCCATCGCCAATAGTAGGGCGTATGCCAATGCTCATCATGCCTCCTAACTTCTCCCGATAGCTATCAGGACCAGCCTCCAACCCCGAACTTTTTAATTCTGCCTCAACCGCATAGATCCCATCTCCCGGGACCAGCTTCTCTTCTTCGTTCAGCTCCAGGTTTGCGGTAGGGTAGCCGAGTTGCCTGCCGAGCTTATTGCCTGCTATTACTTCTCCTTCGAAGAAAAAATCATAGCCTAATAACTCGTGAGCGGTTTGTATATCGCCCGATCTGATGGCTTCGCGAATGCGGGTAGAGCTCACCGTTATAGTATCTATTACCAATGGCGATATTTCTTTTAACCTGAACTGCAGTTTTGCCGCGTATTCTTCCAGCAGCCGGTAATCTCCTTTGCGGTCGTGCCCGAAGCGATGATCGTACCCGATGATAACTGTATGCGGGTGAAATTTGCCGATTAGAAAATCGGTGACGTATTCATCTGCTGATAGGTTTGAAAATTCTTTAGTGAAAGGAACGATCACGAGATGGTCCAGCCCCCGCTCGTCCAGCAATTCAATTTTTTCGTCGAGCGTATTGATAAGCTGTATGGGACGGCTCTCCGCTATCACCTTGCGCGGGTGCGGGTGAAAAGTGATAAGAACGGTTTCTCCGCCTGTCTGCCTGGCTTCATCTTTCAGCTGGCTGATGATGGTCTGGTGTCCCGTATGCACTCCATCGAACGTACCGATGGTAACCACTGCATTGCGTATCCGGGGAAGCTCATTTATATTTCTGTGTACCTGCATAAAGCGCTGCGAAAATAAAGAACTGTTTGTATTAGTTTTGCGGCAATTAGCTGATTCACTAATTAGCTGATCAGCTAATTAAATTTTGTTCTCATGTCGTTATACAGTCAACGAGGGGTCTCCGCCCAGAAAGAAGAAGTGCACAAAGCAACCGCTCATCTCGATAAAGGATTGTATCCTTATGCCTTTTGCAAAATATATGCTGATTACCTGGGCGGTGATGCGGATTGGGTGAACATCATGCACGCAGACGGAGCCGGCACCAAAAGCATTCTTGCATACCTGTATTGGAGAGAAACAGGCGATATATCCGTTTGGAAAGGCATTGCGCAGGATGCCATTGTGATGAACCTTGACGATTTGCTGTGCACAGGCATTTACGATAACCTGCTGTTTTCTTCCACCATCGACAGGAACAAAAAGATCATTCCCGGTGAAGTGCTGGAAGAGATCATCAATGGCACCCAGGAATTCTTCGAGGCCATGAGGCCTTTTGGCGTGAATATCCATTATCTCGGCGGTGAAACTGCAGACGTGGGTGATGTTGTGCGGACCATTGCAGTGAACGGCACCATGACAGCCCGGTGGCCAAAGAACAAGCTTGTTACCAACGACCGCATTCAGGCCGGCGACGTTATTATCGGTTTGGCCAGCGCGGGCCAGTCCGAATATGAAAAAACATACAATAGCGGCCTGGCAAGCAATGGATTAACCAGCGCCCGCCACGATATTCTCTCCAAGATCTATGCGCATGGATATCCGGAGACCTTTGAACCTTCTTTGCTGGGAAAAGTTGTGTATGCAGGTCCTTATCGCCTCACTGATGAAATTACCATCAATACAGGTGAACAGAACCAGGTACCGGGTATGGTAGCCAGGGATTTACACCCGGAAAAGCTTACGATAGGACAGCTTTTGCTAAGCCCCACCCGAACTTATGCCCCGGTAATGAAAGCGCTGTTCGACAGCTTTTTTGATAATATCCATGGACTGGTTCATTGCAGCGGTGGCGGACAGACCAAATGCATGAAGTATCTGCCGGGCAATTTCCGGATCATTAAAGACAATCTTTTCACACCTCCACCCATTTTCAGGCTCATTCAGCAATCATCGGGGGCCGACGATAAAGAAATGTACCAGGTGTTCAATATGGGGCATAGAATGGAAATATTTGCCCCGCAGGAAGTAGCTGCGGGTATAATAAACCTCTCGTTGGGTCTCGGGATTGATGCAAGAATAGTTGGAAGAGTAGAACCTGCAGATAAAAAAGAGCTGCTGCTGAAAACTTCTTCAGGGCAAGTATCATTCTGATGAAACGTAGTGCCAGCAAGACTTTCAGGCCAGTGGTATGATTTGTGCTGTGCGAGCTTTATAAATAAATTAACGCACAACTAATTGACAATTTGCGTTGAGCGCTATGAAATCTCGCGGGCGCGTCTTATTTTTGCAGATAGTTGATAGGTTAACACATCGTTTGCAACGTACCCCAAACATTTATTGTCTTTTAATTGTCTTCTACTCTTTTAGGTAGGATTTTTGATTCAGACTATATACGTATGCGGCAACTTAAGATAGCTACACAGATCACCAACCGGGATTCTCAGGCGGTTGAAAAGTATCTACAGGAAATTTCGAAGATTTCAATGATCACTCCTGAAGAGGAGACCGTATTGGCTCAGCGCATTAAGATGGGCGACCAGCGGGCATTGGATAAACTGGTGCAGGCCAACCTGCGCTTTGTGGTATCTGTTGCAAAACAGTACCAGCACCAGGGACTTTCACTGAGTGACCTTATCAACGAGGGGAATCTGGGGTTAATTAAAGCGGCGCAACGCTTCGATGAAACCAAAGGTTTCAAATTTATCTCTTACGCAGTATGGTGGATTCGCCAGTCCATTTTACAGGCGTTGGCAGAGCAGGGCAGATTAGTCCGCCTGCCTCAAAACAAAATTGGCACTTACAACAAGGCTAACAAGGCTTACATGGCTTTCGAGCAGGAACATGAGCGCGAGCCGAGTACTGAGGAGTTGGCCGAATTACTTGAGATGAGTGAAACGGAGATCAACAACATCTTTCAGAGCAACACCCGTCACACTTCATTGGATGCCCCGGTTCACGAGGCAGAAGATGTAGCTATGGGCGATTTACTGGAAGGTAGCGATGATACGGATGATGATGTTATGAAGGATTCCCTTCGCAACGAGATCCGCCGTGTATTAAAATCACTCAGTCCCAGGGAAGCGGAAATTGTAAACGCATATTTCGGCTTAGACGGAGAGAATGGCGTTACCATTGAGCAGATCGGACAGAAATACGATCTGACCAAAGAGCGTATCCGCCAGATCAAAGAAAGAGCGATCAAACGTTTACAAAAAGCACGTTACAGCAATGCGCTGAAAGCCTATTTAGGATAAAACAGCGTAGTAAATATTTAAACCCTTCGATTATTCGGAGGGTTTTTTATTTGGGATGAAGAAAGCACGGATTGGAAGAAGGATTAG
>JBAVMD010000079.1:0-1692 GCA_049689695.1 Chitinophagaceae bacterium
CTACCATTATCTATTCTATACTTTGGTAGTTCAATAGGTACAGAATGGATTTGAAAATCCTGGTTTCCGTTTTGAAAATACTCCCTCTGAGTCTTTCCGGTAGTTTTACCGAAAAGCTCTCCTAATAGTTTTTTTCGCTTGGGATAATTCCAACCTAGTTCCATGTTATTACTCTTCGATGCCATAGATTAAAATTGGTACAGTGATAGTTTTGGAAAAGATGGTAAGTTCCCTTACAAATCTCTCGAAGTTTACGATATTCTGTCCAAAAGATCTTGCAAATGCTCGCTTTGGTACAATGCAAATTGACCCTTTTATCTTACGTTCTGCAAAAAGTGTTTGAAGCTTTAAAATATCGGCATAAAATCTACTCATATTGCCTGTTTGAAAGCAGAGGCCAACGTCCCCTTTCATTGAGGTAATATCAATTTTAGAACTTGTAGGGGCAATACGGATTTCGTCAGACCACCCTTCATAATGAAGAGTATCCATGATCGAACGTCTAATTTTTTGTGTACTGATAGGTTTTTTAGCTGTAGCGGAAGTTATCGCTTTTAAGACCTGTTGCTGATAAACACTAGGAATAATTTTCTGGGCGCTTCGATGTTGATATACTTCATACTGCATCGGCAAACAATTGTCCGTTTGTTGGCTTTTTAGTCTCTTTATCTGATTTTATTCTTTCATTGGGAAGAACTGATAGCTTCGAAAGTGTGTGATCATAAATGGGTTGGTCGTGCGATCGATATTTAGCCTCGCCGAACTCAGCTTCCTTCAATCTTTGAGCAGCTATTTCGGTATACTTTTTTGATATTTCACATCCCCAGAAACGACGCTTGTGAGCGATAGCAGCGACACCGGCCGATCCAACGCCGCTAAAGGGATCAAAAACTAAATCATTTTCGTTTGTCAAAGCAAGAACAATACGTTCGATTAAGCCAACGGGGAACTGGCAAGGATGTTCTGTTTTCTCTATATGATTACTTTTTACATTAGGAATATTCCATACATCCTCAGGATTCTTTCCGTCGGGGTGGCCTGAAAGTTTGCCCTTGTTTGGACCTTTAAAATGACGTTTCCCTGGATATTTGGAAGGTATACGGACATCGTCCAAGTTGAAGGTATAATCGTCGCCTTTTGTATACCAAAGCACCACTTCATACCTCCCGCTGAACCTCCTCTTTGTGTGAAGACCATGACCAAAATGCCAGATTATTCTATTACGAAGCTTAAACCCAAGTTCCTTAAAAATGGGATGCATTTCCATGTCTAGAGGAACTATATGGCCGTTCTCAACAAAGTTTCCCACCTGCCAACATATGCTTCCATTTGGCTTGGTACGCTTAGAGATTGCAGTTATAATTTCCTTTTGCCATTGCAGGTAGTCATCCAAAGGAATTTTTTCCTCGTATTCCTTGTTTATATTGTACGGGGGCGAGGTAACTACTAAATCAAAAAATGGATTTTCAGGCAGGGATGAGACAAATTTTTTGACATCCCCTAACCATAGCAAGCGATCTGAAGCTTTTACCCGTTCAAGCTTGAAGCGGCGAAGTATATCAACCATGATCTTTTTCTGTTAAAGCTTATGCTAACGGATTGTCAATATATAGAATTTCAACAAAAAGTCACGGTAAAGTTACGAACCATTAAGGACAACAATTCAAGGAGGTTTTTGTTGTACCTATATTG
>JBAVMD010000080.1:0-3129 GCA_049689695.1 Chitinophagaceae bacterium
GGCTTTAAAGATAAAAACGGCGAGTGGGTGCTGATGAACGGCAACCAGACGGCAGTGCTGGCTTTTAATTATATGATCGAGGCCAGGAAATCGAAAGGCATTGCACAGCCGAATGATATGGTGGTAAAAACCATTGTAACTACGGAAATGATCGACGAGATCGCAAAGCAGAGCGGTGTAAGTTGCTACAATGTGCTAACGGGTTTCAAATGGATAGCAGAGCTCATCAAAGAAAAAGAAGGAAAAGAAAACTATGTTATAGGAGGTGAGGAAAGCTATGGCTTAATGATTGGCGATCAGGTGCGTGATAAAGATGCCATCAGTGCGGTGGCGATATTGTGCGAAATGGCGGCCTATGAAAAAGATAAAGGCAGAACGCTGTTCGAAAAAATGATCGGCCTGTACGTGCAGTATGGTTTTTATAAAGAGCATCTGATCTCCATAACTAAAAAAGGAATGGATGGGCAAAAGCAGATTGCCGACATGATGGAGACTTACCGCAGCAACCCGCCACAAACCATCAACGGCGCTGCCGTAGTGCAGTTACTGGATTATGAGAAAAGGGTAGGGCGCAACCTGCAGACTGGTGAAACATGGGAGATTAAATTGCCCAAGAGCAATGTGTTGCAGTTCATTTTGGCGGATGGCAGCAAGATCAGCGCTCGTCCCTCAGGCACAGAACCTAAGATCAAATTCTATTTTAGCGTAAATACAAAACTTAACAGTGCAGAAGAATTCGAAAAAGTGAGCGGAGAATTGGATGCACGCATAAAAAGTATTATCACTGATATGAAACTGTAATAAGCATTACTTCACCATATAGTTTTCTTCAAACACGTAACAGCCTGCAAAAAATTTCACTTAAAAAAGCTTTTGAGTGATGGGATGATCATGGGAACGCTTTTGCGGTAATTTTCGTATTCCGTACCGAATTCTGCTATTAATTTTTGTTCTTCGAAGCGCAGCGCGATGAGCGTATAAAGCGTGATGACTGTATTTGCTATCAGCAAAGAAAGATAAGGGTAAACTATCCAGAGCGACCAGATGAAAAGAAATGTGCTGAGATAGAGCGGGTGGCGCACATAACGGTGAAGCCCGCCGCGCTCCAGCTTTGCCGTTACCGTTTCTGACACCAGCCATTTTACGCCGCTGAGCTGCATGAAGTATTTTAGGATGTTCAGCATGATCAGCGCCGCGCCAATAGCTGCAAGCAATGACCCGCCCAACTGAATAGCAAATTCATTGCTGAACAGCAAAGGCGAGGTAATCGATACCTGGTAGATTAAAATCCCCACTAATCCGGCAAACGCAAACACAGTATAGCCAAACCTGTAGAATTTTGCGGATGCGCCCAGTTTTTTATCGGCCCACCTTTTTACCTTGCCCGATGCCAGCACGCTGTGCAGGATGCAATACATCAACCAAACGAGGAATAAAATGATGTGCTGGTCATTCATGCCTGCAAACTACAAATTTAACTTTCGTAACTTGCAGGCCCGTGAAAAAAACAGAAGATACATACAGGCACAAAGGTCTGCGTAAAAAGCTGGTAGACGTTGTAAAGGGCAAGGGCATTACAGACGAGAATGTTTTAAAAGCCATCACCAATATTCCCCGCCATTTCTTTCTCGATTCTGCTTTTGACGAAGTAGCCTATGAGGACAAGGCTTTTCCTATTGAAGAGGGGCAGACTATTTCACAGCCTTATACCGTAGCCTATCAAACGCAATTGCTGGAAATAAAACCTTTCGATAAAGTGCTGGAGATCGGCACGGGCAGCGCTTACCAGGCGAGCGTGCTTGCAGAAATGGGCGCGCAGGTGTATACCATCGAGCGGCAGAAGAAATTGTTCGATGAGAACAAACAGTTCCCGTTCCTTAAAAAATATCCCGGCATTAAATTTTTTTACGGCGATGGGTTCGAAGGGCTTCCCACCTATGCGCCTTTTGATAAAGTGATCGTGACTGCGGCAGCGCCTTTTATTCCACCAAAATTGCTAGACCAGCTAAAGTCTGGCGGAATGATGGTAATACCCGTTGGCGGCGGTGAAATACAACGCATGATGCGCATTACCAAACTGGCGAACGGTGCTGTTAAGGAAGAGGTGTTCGATAATTTTTCGTTTGTGCCCATGCTGGAGGGCAAGACTGGTCAGGGCTTCTCCTGAATGCTCTCTGGTGTAGGGGGCTTAGGCAGGCCTAAAAACTCTATCACCTGTTTCACTACTTTATTTTCCCTGTAAATTCTTCTATGCCCTAAACCTTTTGTGATCACGAACTCAATATTTTCATAGTTATCGGCTTTTACTTTCAATGCATCTTCCAATGGCGTCAGTTCATCTTCTTCATCGTGAAACCATAAAATTTTCGCCTTGATGTTTTTCATCGCCCGCCTGATGGAAAGCTCTTCTGCGCGCATGCTGCTATGCCTGAATATCAGCTCATCAAAAGCTGTGCGGATGTTATTATCGAGATGAAGCAATCGAAAGAAAGAATCGATGGCCGTAGCCGTTTCCGTAGCGGGCGCTATTAACGCGGCCCGGGTCTGTTCATCATGAGAATAGGTTTCGAGAAAATGCGTTACCGCCAGTCCGCCAAACGAATGCGCCAGGTACGATTGTATGGGACCGTACTTTTCATAAATATTTTTAAGCATGGAAACGTACAAAGGCAGGGTGATCTTTTTGCCGCCGGATATGCCGTGCGCAGGCGCGTCAAACGCCAGCACTTCGTAGCCTTTCCTGGTGAGCGGAACAATATAACGGTCGAAATTGAACGAAGTGGATTCAAAGCCGTGAACGATCAATACTTTTCTTTCCTGCGGATGGTTCCAGCGATGACCGCGGATCTCGATATCATTTAGATGCAGATGAAGTTTTTCAGCTTTGTCGAATACCGGCGGTTTCTTTTTCTTTGATCTGCGAAAGGGAGTGCAGAAAAGATCCAGAGCTTTTGCGGCTGCTTTTTCTTTGGATACCAGGGCGAGGATGTTGAGCTTTGCGCGTATGTAGTTAAGGGCGATTTTTTGTCCTAATTTCATCATGATTCAAAATTAATCACAGATTGAGGGAATTATAGCGCAGATGAAAGAGGATTTTTGGATTTTGCAGATCAATCAGCGGAGCTGATC
>JBAVMD010000081.1:0-9954 GCA_049689695.1 Chitinophagaceae bacterium
ATAATATACTACTGCATTCAGGTAGGTAAATTCAGAAGGGTAAACAGCTTGTAGTTTTTTCCATTGCCATATATTCAAAATATAGAACACAATCAGGAAACCGAATGTCCAGTAAACAATTCGCTCCAAGGAATAACCGTAATTCCACCAAACCTTACTTAAAGGGAGAATGAATCGTTGCCAACGAGATCCCTTCTGAGACAAATAATTTTTATACTCAATATCCAATTGTTGATGCTTGTTAATCTTATTGGTCTTTCGGAATTGTTCTAATAGGTACAGGTAGGTTTGGTTTGCTTTTTCGTATACTGAATCTGGAAGAAGTTCAAAATTTAAAAAATCAAGCTCAATTTTCGATATGTCGCAATTGTTGATACGGATGAGCGTTTTCTTTTCACTATAAGAACCTAATGTTAAGGTTTCGGAGGGCGAAAGGTCGGAAATTACCAATGTGTCAACTGACAAAAACATTTGCGTAGGTTCTCCAAAAGAACAATCGCTTAAATGAATTGATGAGGTCATAGTTCCACCAATCCTCAATGTTTCATTGAAATGAACTTTATAAAAAAGTGCTTTAAGATTTCCATTTTTATTATTCCATCCATTTCCAATGATGCATTCATCAATTGAATCGCTATATAAGTATAATGGCTTTAAATTGTAGCCATCTATGTTGAAATAAAAGTGTCTAATCTTATTGAAGTATACAATAACTTCTTGGTCAGTACTCCCATTATCTGAGCAACTTATGTCTAATGTAGCCAAATTATTCCCCGTAATCGCCGTTTGGTTGAATGTGTTGTTAGCCATTTCAAGAGTCAAAATATCCGAGTTATAGATATGCAGATTCTCAAAATTGTTTTCTGTTAAGGATAATTTGCCAGCAACCAGATTGGATATGTCAAGATACTCTTCGAAAACTGATTTTTGAATAATTATGGTGTCAGCTCTTAAGCGAAATTCCTCAGTGAAGAATTCGTTGCGTAAGGAGTCTGGCTTGAGTATGCGTAGTTTTGCTAAGTTTATTTTGGATTTTACATTTACAAAATTGATATTTCGACCCTTGTTTCCAACTTTATGGTTGATAAAGAGCAATTCATATAATAGATTTCTTGCATGAGGACTAAAACTGCTATCGTGTAAGTTATAGTTTTCCAATAGCAAAGTTGAGATTGGTGTTATACTCAGAGTGGGTGGGGTTTCGGGTCCGGGGTGATAGCCGAAACGGTGATCTACTTTATAGCCAGGAATGTTTGAACTATCACAGGCAATCAGAAATAAAAATGTTAAGAGCGTATAACAAATTCTCATGATGGCTATTGTTAGAAGGTAGTAGATAATTAAAGTTCTTAATAAGTTCGATAATGACCTTTAATATTTGAAACGTGAAAACCTCTTTCGAACTTTTCTTGAGATCCGTGATGCAAATGAACTCTTCACAAGTACGGCCAGAATAGCGCTTGCGTGAGTATCTTGCAACATGGGAAAGGGATACGTTAAGTGAACGATATACTTGTGTTTTTGTTCCTTATTTGTACCTGAAATGGGTTCATTCATTAGTAATTCCTATGGTAGTCACGTCATTATATACCTATGATACTTTCTGTATTGGAAAATGAAGAACCGTTACGCACTTAACAATACCTTAATCGACTTCTCTTTCTTCTGATCAAATATCTGGTAAGCCAACGCGCCGGATGACATGGGTAAATTATGAGTGATGATCGTATCAATCTTATACTTCTTCTCCTGCACAACCGGCACCAACTGGTCCATCATATAACGTGCGGGACATCTTCCGACTTTCAATGTAAGGTTCTTATCGTACGCCTGTGTAGGAGTAAAAGAAAAATTTGGTTCAGTGCATACACCTACTGAAGATATTATACCACCTGGTCGCACGAGATCATACGCCATTTTCATGCTGGACGACCTTCCAACGGCTTCCATTACTGAAGCGGCGCCCAGGCCGGTCGTGGCCTCCTGGATGATACCAGCAACATCCTGAGTCAGCGGGTTCAATCCAATAGCTCCATACGAGCGGGCAACATCAAGCCGGTCCTCAATCGTGTCCACTGCAAAAATGATGTCCGCTCCATATTCCCGCGCTCCCAAGACGGCCATTAGTCCTACCGGTCCGCAACCAACAACAACATAAGTTTCATTGGGTTTTATACCGGCCTGGCGCGCGCAATAAAAGCCTGTTGACATAACGTCTCCCAATAGTATGCCTTCCTGCAAGCTCACTCCCTCGGGCAATTTTCTGAGTGTGGATTCTGCCAGAGGCACCCTGATGAATTCCGCCTGGCCGCCATGAAGTCCTGCTCCATTGCTTCTCCAGCCGAACAGTTGACTACTGATACACCTGCAGGTCAGTCCTATAAAACAAAAGTAACAAGCCCCGCAATTGGTAGTAAAGGGAGAGATAACTACGTCGCCTATCCGAAGATGCCGCACTGCTTTGCCCTTCTCCACCACTTCGCCAACAAACTCATGGCCCATGGCAGTGCCAATCTCCTGTGATTCATGTTGATGGTAAAAGTGAAGGTCCGATCCGCATATAGAGCTCAAAAGAACTTTTAAAATCACATCGCCATCATTAATAAGAGCAGGATCTTCTATTGTTCGATACTCAATGGACTGTTTTCCCTGAAAAGTTAGCGCTTTCATTATGGCAGGTAATTTAATATAAATTAGTACTGGCTGAATCGAATTCATTTTAATACAGTACATTTATTTCCCCCTATCCCATGTATCCCCTTCCTGCCCGTCCATTCTTTAACTTTAAAAACACTTCAATGAAGCGATTCAAATTCCTTTCGCTGCCACTAATTGTAGCAGCCCTCTTCTTCTTGTCATCATGCGGCGGAGATGCTAATACAAGCGACGCAAGCGCAGATTCCTCCGGCCGGACTACAGCCGATACCCCTACATTGGCAACAAACACAATCGTCACTACTCCGCAGGGTATGATGTTAGTCACGCACACAGTCAGCAATTTTGAAAAATGGGTAGCTGCTTACGAAGCAAACGATTCATTGCGACTGGCCAATGGAATTCACAGCTATGTTGTTGGCCGTAGTATGCCGGATTCAAATGTGGTATTTGTGGCAACAAAAGTAGATGACATGGAAAAAGCAAAGGCTTTTGCTAAAAGCCCGGACCTGAAGCAGGCCATGCGGCAATCAGGCGTGGTTGGTGCACCTGCTATTTCTTTTGTTACAACTACATGGCAGGATACCGTTATGCTAAGCCCTTCAACGCTCCGGTCAAGAACTACTTTTAGCGTAAAAGACTGGGCAGCCTGGGAAAAGAATTTTGTAGATGGTAAGCAGGAAAGAATAGCCAATGGTATTGTGGACAGGTCTTATGGCCATGAAGCAGACGATAATAAAAAAGTATCACTCGTAACGGCCGTTACTGATACGGCCAAAGCATTCGCATACTATAAGTCAGATGAATTGAAAAAAAGAAGAGCGGCTGGTGGAGTAATAAGCGAGCCCAAACGCTTTTTATTTTATGTAGTAAAGCGGTATTGATATTCATAATTTGAAAGTTTTATGAAAAGGTGTAGCGTAAGCTGCACCTTTTTTAAATTCATACATGTCGATGTTGCTACTTGCCACGGAATCAGCTTTTTAATTTATTTTAGCCTCAAACTGAACCTACAAGCATTAACAATGAAATCAAGAGGTTTTTTATTTGTTGTATTCAGCATGTGTATAATGTTCACGCATGCGCAGACAGCACCGCCTTTCTGGAACGATATCCTGCGTTTCAAAAAACTGGATTCGATGCAGCCACCGCCAGCTAATGCAATTTTGCTTACAGGCAGCTCTTCGTTTACAAGATGGACCGATGTGAATAATTATTTTCCTGGCTACACCATCATTAACAGGGCGTTTGGAGGTTCTACTTTGCCAGACGTAATACGATACGCGTATGATGCAATTATTCCCTACAAGCCAAAACAAGTGCTGATCTATTGCGGGGAGAATGACCTTGCGTCGGCCGACAGCATCAGCGCTGCTGAGGTACTGAAACGTGTGCAGACCTTATTCTCAATTATCAGGATAAATCTTCCAGGCACAACCATCACCTATGTTTCCATCAAGCCAAGCCCGGTAAGAGCCGGTATTCAAATAAAGGTCAAGGCAGCGAACGAGTTGATCAAAGCATTTTTCAGTAAACAGGCAAATGCAAGTTTCATAGACATTTACCGCGATATGCTGGATGCAAACGGCAACATGCGCGAGGAGATTTTTGTTGGAGACCGGCTGCACATGAATGCCACCGGTTATGCCATCTGGCAAAGAAAAATTAAACCTTATTTAAAAAAGTAATGGTTCATGCTTAAGGCAGTCTTTCCACACCAGGTACTTCAAGTATCAAATCTTCTCCATAAGCAGTTGCAGGTGTTTGATAACCCGGTTTAAAATTTCCGGCAAGTATTTTCTGGCTGATCAGTAAAGAAGAATGCATGGTAAGCGTATAGCCATCCGGGCAACTCATTCGGGCGGTAACTTGCTGGCCTTTGTTATTTGTAACCTGGCCCCATATTAACGACATCGCTTTACTTCGTTCCTCATCGCTGGGCCCTGCGGCACGCTTATCTATTTTTCTCTTAATGTAAGTCTTTACCAATGATGTACGCAATAACCAATTAAATACAGGCTGAAGTTTTAGAAGCCGGTATACAGAAGGTTTAATGCCAACATAAGTTTCAATATTGGGTATACCTGTAGTAAAATGTGCGGTAGATATATCGCCCCATGGAATAGACATAACAAATAATCGCTTCTTGCCAAAGTCTATCCACATTCCATTTTTGCCTAAAGAAGTTTTTGCAATTTTGCCACTTCGCCGTACAGCGCTGCCTTCTCCAAGCTTTGAAACCATGGTGCTGGCAGTTCCATGTGATACAGATCCGCCTATGGTGGCGAAAGCAAGTTTCAGGTCAACAGCATCCTGCAATTTATTTTTTAAGAACAATGCAAGGCAGTCTGTAGGTACTACATCGAAGCCTGCACCAGGCATGATCATGATGCCGCGGCTTTTTGCAGCCGCATCGTACTTTTTAAGCATTTCGAAAACTGCTATATCGCCATTGATATCTATATAATGTGTGCCGGTCTTAAGGCAGGCTTCAACCATTTCCTTTGCGGTATATTGAAAAGGCCCTGCAGCATGAATAACTAATTTGCAATCTGTCAGCGCATCTTCCAAAGCGGCGGCATCGTTCAGGTTTATTATTTTGTAAGGAAGTTGAAGTTTTTCGGCTATCGGTTCAATTACTTCTTTTCTTCTTCCTGCTAATACCGGCGTGAGTCCGTACTGCGATGCATAACGTGCAATCAGTTCGCCGGTATAACCATTAGCGCCATAAAGCAGGAGAGATTGTTTCATGGATGTTTTAAACTTGACGGTACATTCAACAGTCAGATCACCTCTGAATATAAGGTAATAATGCAATCACAATATAGGGTTAAACATTCCATTAACTGGAAAAATTAAGTGAACCAAACGCTTGCGGCATTGTTTGCGTAGATAATCATTGTACGTGCTGCCTTATTCCACTTCCGCTGAGAAACCGCACTGATCGCCCCGCAGATTCCTGATCTGTTTTAAAACTGTATTTATCGATTTATAACTCTACAAAACTGCGTTATGCGATCTACTTCAAGGGCGCTTACCCTATCCGCAATGATCACTGTCATGTGTTCAATCTTCCAGTTCGTTAAGGCACAACCCTGCTTTGTAAATCCGCGGATACACAAGGTTACCGCGGATGTTTCCTGGGCTATTAAAAGCTTCATGGAATATCTTCCTGCGGATTGGGAAACAAATCCAACAAAAAAATATGCATTGCTGGTTTACCTCGGCGGCACGGGCGAAATGTTTCAGCAACCGGGCGGAAATGATTATGACCTCTGCCCTGTGCTTGGTTATTCCATGCCCTGGCGCATGAACGTTGGTCATTTCCCGAATGTAGTGCTGGACAATTCAGGGCAACCACATTCTTACCTGGTGGTGATGCCTTTTGTAACGCAATGGGAACAGCAATACCAGGTAGATCCCGGCGCTATGATAAATTATGCGCTTGACCACTATGCAGGAAGGATTGATGTTTCGAGGATCTATATTACCGGCATGAGCCGTGGTACCGATAACCTGATGGGTTATATTACCAATAGTGTGAACAATGCTAAGAGGGTAGCTGCCGTGGTGCCTGTATCTAACTGCTTTCCTGCCAATACCGGAACGCCTGGTTATGAGCAGCAGGTAGATAACCTTGCAGGAGGCTTTGTGCATGTATGGGGCATTTCCTGTTCAGGCGATGTTCCCTGCCCGGAAACACATATGCAGAACTGGGTGAACTCATTGAATGCAGAAAATCCCGGGTACGGACGTTTCACGTACGCAACTTTCGCCTGTGAAGGCCCGGACCTTTCCAATCACTATGCCTGGAACCATGCCTACGATCCTGATTACAAGCCGGCGCCCGACAATAAGAATGTGTATGAATGGATGATACAGTTTTCAAAGAGCAATGCATTGCCAATTGTTTTGAAAGACTGGAACGCCAGGCTTTCAGCAGGCAAAGTCTTGCTGGAATGGACAACCTCGGAAGAATTCAATACAAAGGAATTTGTGATCCAGCGTTCATCGGCAAATGGAAACATGGAAAATATATTTACAACTCCGGCCGCAGGTTCGTCTGACAAAGAAATAAAATACCAGTTGACAGATAACAAGCCTCTAAAAGGAGTAAGTTTATACAGGCTGATGCTGCGCAACCTCGATGGAAAGGAAGAATTTTATCCAGCGAAAAGAATATTGGTGCGCGACGGATGGAACGACCAGGTAATCATACCAAACCCGGTGATCGATAACCTTCTTACAATTTATTTAAATATAGAAAAAGCCCAGCAGGTAACTATACGCGTGTTTGATACCAATGGAAGACTGGTGAAGCAACATTCAGCGCAACTGAAAAAGGGGATTACAACACAGGAAATAAATGTAGGAGCTGTGCAGAGAGGAGTTTACCTGGTGCAGACAACAGGGGAAGATTTCCAAACGGCTAAAAAGATAATTATTCATTAAATCCACCTGACAGCATAACGGCCCATCCGACTTGCAGTATTGCACTTAGCGATTTTTGAAATAGGGTGAAAAAACGTTTTTTTCCCGAAGAAATTATCGTTAGTTTGAATACGTGCAAGCAGTGATGATGAAACTTCTTACCATATTTATACTGTTGACGTGTGCGGCAGGTTACGGACAATCCGTTCGGCTTCCTTCGGGCGACAGCATTACCTACGATTTTTCCGGTGCAACAAGAAAGGGCAGTCCCGGTTTGTATAAGTACTTTACAACATCAACAAGTGATGACGGACGCATTATCCGCAATGTAGCCGACTTCAACAAAGACAGTTTGGGCGGCAAGGGATGGCGAGGTATGATCAACTTCCAGGCAGAATACAACCTTGATTCGATTAAGTTCTACGACCGGTCCGGTTCTGTAGATACTATCTGGATATTCACCTTCGACCGCAACAATGCACCTAAATGGGACACCATCTGCAACCCTGAAGATTACACACCTGATTACCTGATCACTACCTGCGGTACTTGCGCGGGTCTGCCGGTGACCACAAAGATCAATGCAAAGGCGGGGGATAAGGTACAGTTTGCCTTTGTGGTAATGCGCAGAACAAATTTATTCAGCGGGCTATGGCCAAACGTATCGCAGATAAGTTTTTACGGATCACCAACCGGCCTGGCAGACACTACCTATAACCTTGCTCATTGGGCTGTACAGAAATGGACGCCGCGAAAGATCGGTGACATAGTAGGTCATTTCAACCTTCAGAATCAGCAAGACACCGCCTGGAGCGATACCAGTTTTGTAAATAACCCCGGGGATTCATCTTTTGCAAGAACGTTCGATCAGATGTACCAGGACGATGAAAACAAACCCAATGGCATGCAGCGCATCAATATGGGTGGATATGGATTTACCTCATTTAAATACAATGCGGCTATGGCCCGCAGAAAGCATTTCCAGTTTGCCGCGATCTTTAACGACAACGCTTATTTTAAAGCACAATTAATTGCAGCGGGTCACACGGTTTCAAAAGGATGGGGAACCAATACAATAACGGATGATCCGCAGTTATCTTCAAGCTATTCCCGCAAGGGATATTATATGGGCATACAGGCGTTGATAGGTGGTCCTTGCGCTGATAGCCCACGCAATAATGTAAGAACTTATAATGGCGACAGCACAGCCGGGAAAGGATTTTTAAAGATCCTCGGTGTAAACAACGAACCAACTTTATTTGCTTTTCCCAATGCTTTCAAAAATGCGATCGAGTGCGCAGCCGAGGTGGACGGAGTGTACGATAGTGTGAAAAGACGATGTCCAAAGGTGCTTGTTTTTGCATCGGGTTTCGAAGCTTACAATTACGATGACGCGAAGGCAATGGTAATGGCATTGAAGTTAAAGAAGCGAAGCAGGAATATTCCGCTGGACGGTATAGACTTCCACGGCATCCATACATTGAAAAGCGATTCATTCCCATACATCCCTACCACCAACCAGCAAATAGGGAATTATGGTGTAAGCCCCGGTTATTGGAACGATTGGCGCAAGAACATACATTTTGTAAATGGCATGGCCCGCGAAACCGGTAATCCAACCATTAAAGTTTCTCTTACCGAAGACACTTATCAGAAAGGATACTATAAACGCTATCCCGTTAACGCCGGAGAAACCTTCAGTGTATCGCAACTGGCTGCCCCTGCTTATACTGTGGGTGGCTCCGCTTTGAGCAGGCTGCTAAGCCATGGAGTTGGCGCAACACAACTGGAATTTATTGCAAGCGCAAGCGGATTATACCAGCACTATTGGTATGCCGCTGTAGACGAAATTGATATCAGCAACAATCCGGGTTACGATGCCATAGATGGCAACAATGGCAAATTTGACAGGCCAATTAATTTTAATGATAAACCACAGAGCTGGCCCGCTGATTACTACACCAACAGCAGAAAGTTAAGATTGGCCAATTATAAATTTGTTGATTCAGTAGTGACTCAATTTAGAGGTTTGCATGTGTTTAAGTATCAGCATATCAACAACCCGGATAGTGTAATGTATGAATTTGCGATATTGGACAGTGTGGGTACTGTCGCTTACCAGCTAACAGGATTGAATAATACAATAGGAAAGCTGATCACTCCATCGGCAACATCCAGAAGGGCAACAGAAACCCCCATTATCATTGCCGGCGGAGCTTATACTTTATCAGCCGACCCATTGCCTAAAGCAATCATCGTGTTTAATCTAAATCTGGCGCCAGTTGCCAATGCAGGAGCTGATCAAACCATAACGCTTCCAACAAGCAGCGTAACGCTTAACGGTTCAGCTTCAACTGATGTTGACGGGACTATTACAGCCTATGCGTGGACGAAAATAAGCGGACCTGGAGGGTCTGGTATAACCAATCCCTCAAGTGCAATAACAACGGTCACGGGATTGAAGCAGGGAACTTATGTATTCAGGTTGAGGGTAACGGATAATGATGGAGCGACTGGAACGGATGACGTGAGGGTAGTGGTAAATAAATGAGATTTACTCCCGGATTATATCGGCCTTAGATAAATTCGATACCCAAATCCCCGGGTATGATCACCTTCAATTTACTTCAACCGCTGATATACCTCCACCGACCTATCGCCATTTGCAAACGTTATAGTTTGCCTGTACATGTCTGCTCCCGGGAACTCTACATCAACCTCATAGGTTTTGCCAAGCAATCCATTGATGAAAGTTGTATTAGCAATAGTTTCTTTTAGTTTATTCGGGCCGGTCATTTCGAAAGGACCGTAACCAAACACAGATGTTTTGTTCTTTGCAGAATCCAGTACCGTGATGGCCCAGATGAA
>JBAVMD010000082.1:0-7661 GCA_049689695.1 Chitinophagaceae bacterium
GCTGGTAAGGGATTGCAGAAGCAGCAACGATCTTCAATTGCCAAAAGATTTCAAATCGTACCCGGTGAATTTTGGCGACCCGGTATTCGACAAAATATTCGATAACGAAGGGCCTTTTAATATTGTAGCGAATTTTGCCGCGCACAAACATGTGCGCAGTGAAAAAGATGTTTACTCCATAGAGGCGATGATCGACAACAACGTGGTAAGGGCTAAAAAATTCCTCGATAAACTTTTATCATCGCCGCCGCAGCATTTCTTTTGCGTGTCTACAGACAAAGCCGCCAATCCCGTGAACATCATGGGCGCCAGTAAAAAGTTGATGGAAGAAGTGATACTGGCCTATTCTGATGAAATTAAGATCACTACTGCGCGCTTTGCGAATGTGGCGTTTTCAAACGGAAGCCTGTTGGCAGGTTTCATTGAAAGGCTGATGAAGCAACAACCTTTTTCGTGCCCTGCAGATGTGAAGCGTTATTTTGTTTCGCCTGCTGAATCAGGACAAATTTGCCTGCTTGCCTGTATGCTGGGCAATTCAGGCGAGATCATTTTTCCAAAGCTCGATCCGGAAAAAGACCTCGTTTCTTTTAAAGGAATTGCTATCAGCCTGCTCACGAGTCTTGGGTACGAACCGTACGAATGCGCTAATGAACAAGAGGCAAGAGATATAGCCAAGAACCTTGAAGGCAATCGCTACCCTGTTTATTTTTTCGAAAGCGATACTTCCGGCGAAAAGATGTATGAAGAATTTTTTACCGAGCAGGAAGACCTTGATATGGATAGGTTTCATGCCCTCGGCGTTATCAGGAATGCTGAACGCAGGGATAAAGAGGAGTTGAATGATGTGATCGGGCAATTGGAAAACCTGTTTAAGCAAAAGGTTGGTAAAGACGATGTGGTGCAAACGCTGAACAGGCTGTTGCCTACCTTCCAGCATATTGAAACAGGCATGAACCTGGACCAAAAAATGTAATACCCCGTGGAATACAATCTTGAAGAAAAATCCGGCGCCCCCAAAAAACTTTCCTTTTACCTATTCATTAAAAGGGTTTGTGATGTTCTTGCATCCCTGATCGTGATCATTGTGCTGAGCCCATTGCTGATACCGATTATCATAGGCCTGAAGCTTACAGGTGAAGGACATATTTTCTATTACCAGAAACGCATTGGTTATAGGAACAGGTATTTTAATATCATCAAGTTTGCAACGATGCTTAAGAACAGTCCCAACTTAGGCACTGGCATCATTACCTTAAGGAATGATCCGAGAGTGTTGCCGATGGGAAAATTTTTAAGGAAGACAAAGATCAATGAGCTTCCGCAGGTATTTAATGTATTGCTTGGAGATATGAGCGTGGTAGGCCCGCGGCCGCTGGTAGATAAAACCTTTGTTGCCTACCCCGAAGAATGGCGCGATAAGATATACAACTGCAAGCCCGGCATTACGGGCATCGGCTCAGTGGTTTTCAGGGATGAGGAGCAATTGATGTCGCTTACCAAAATGCCTCCGGCCGAATTCTACGAAAAGGAAATTGCTCCATATAAAGGTGAGCTAGAGCTTTGGTACCAGCGCCATCAATCATTTGGTGTTGACCTTATGATCATATTTTTAACCATCTGGGTTGTGCTGTTCCCCAAAAGCGATCTTGTATATAAAGTTTTTAAAGATCTTCCAAAAAGAGAAATTGTATTATGAAAAAAGTTGCATTAATAACAGGCGTAACCGGGCAGGACGGTGCTTACCTGAGCGAGCTTTTATTAAGTAAAGGCTATGATGTTCATGGCATCAAAAGAAGAAGCTCCCTTTTCAATACGGAAAGGATCGATCATTTGTACCAGGACCCGCACGAACGCAATGTGCATTTCAAATTGCATTATGGTGATCTTACGGATTCCACCAATCTTATCCGCATTATACAAGAGGTGCAGCCTGATGAAATATATAACCTGGCCGCGCAAAGCCACGTGAAAGTAAGTTTTGAAACGCCCGAGTATACGGCAAACGCCGATGGTATTGGCATGCTGCGTATATTGGAGGCCGTGAGGTTGCTTGGCCTTGTGAAGAAAACAAAGATCTACCAGGCATCTACTTCCGAGCTGTATGGACTGGTGCAGGAAACGCCGCAATCTGAACGTACTCCTTTTTATCCACGCTCCCCGTATGCGGTAGCCAAGCTGTATGCTTACTGGATCACCGTTAACTATCGCGAAGCATATAATATGTACGCGGCAAACGGCATATTGTTCAATCATGAATCGCCTTTACGTGGTGAAACCTTTGTTACCAGGAAGATCACAAGGGGTGTTACAAAAATTGGCCTGGGCATGCAGGATAAAATATACCTGGGTAACCTTGATGCAAAGCGCGACTGGGGCCATGCAAAAGATTATGTGGAAGCTATGTGGCTGATACTGCAGCAGGATGAGCCCGAGGATTATGTTGTGGCAACAGGCGTTACCACAACTGTAAGAGATTTTATCAGGATGTCTTTTTCAGAAATTGGTGTTCAGATAGAATTTAAAGGAAGAGATGACAAGGAAACGGCAATAGTAACGGGATGCAGTCATCCTGATTTCCAGTTGCCGATTGGCAAGGAAGTAATTGCGGTTGATCCGAAATATTATCGCCCTACCGAAGTTGACCTGTTGATAGGTGATGCTTCCAAAGCACAGCGCAAGCTTGGCTGGAAACCAAAATATGATCTGGCTATGCTGGTGAAAGAAATGGTCCATTCAGATCTTGAAATATTCAGGGCCGATAAGTTGTTGAAAGAATCAGGATTTAGCATCAGGAATCAATACGAATAATCAGAAGTGTTACGGGTTAAGAGTTATGCGTTACGGGGAGCATTCGTAACTCATAACCCTTAACCCGTAACGTGAAAAGATAAACATGAACAAAGAAGACAAAATATACGTTGCAGGGCATCGCGGCATGGTGGGTTCTGCAATTGTGCGAAGGTTGCAGAAAGACGGCTTTGAACGCATCATCACCAGCACATCTGACAAGCTCGATCTCAGGAACCAGGCAGCCGTGAATAATTTTTTCAGTGAGCAGAAACCTGATTATGTTTTTATGGCTGCTGCCAAAGTGGGCGGCATCATGGCAAATAACCTTTTCCGCGGTGAATTTTTGTACGATAACCTGATGATAGAAAGCAATGTGATACATGCATCTTACAAAAACGATGTGACCAAGCTGTTGTTTTTGGGATCATCGTGCATCTATCCCAAGCTGGCGCCGCAACCTTTAAAGGAAGATTACCTGCTCACCGGGCTGCTGGAACCTACAAACGAACCTTATGCTATTGCCAAGATAGCAGGCATTAAGCTATGCGATGCCTACCGTGCACAATACGGTTGCAATTATATTTCCGTTATGCCTACCAATCTTTACGGGCCTAACGATAATTATGATCTGAATAATTCGCATGTATTGCCCGCATTGATCCGCAAGTTTCATGAAGCTAAAATGGAGAACAGCCCTTCGGTCACACTGTGGGGGACCGGTGAGCCCAAGCGCGAATTCCTGCATGCTGATGACCTGGCAGATGCCTGTTTTTTCCTGATGCAGCGATACGATGAACCAGGCTTTGTGAACATAGGTACTGGTGAAGATCTTGAAATACGTGAGCTGGCTCTGCTGATAAAAGATATTGTGGGGTACGCGGGCACAATAGAGCACGACCTCGATAAACCCGATGGCACTCCGCGCAAGCTGATGGATGTTTCGAAGCTGACTGGTTTGGGATGGAAATATTCTATCGGTTTAGAAGAAGGTATTAAGCGCGTTTATAGTCAATATGTGAAGGATCATTCCTGATATTTATATTTGGAACGCGGATCATCAGGATCGGTTAGGATTTATTAAGATCAGTTGCTGTAGTTGCTAAGCCACTCAAAGATGGCATAAGCAAATCCTAAAAAATCCTAACCGATCTTAAAAATCCGCGTTCCCTCTTATTTTTTTTATGTTCTCAATTTTCAAAAAAAAACCGCCCACCAATGTAGACTTCAGCCCATTGGGCGCTGATATGCATTCCCACCTTTTGCCTGGCATTGACGACGGAGCAAAAAAAGTTGCTGACTCCCTTTCATACATTCAATCGCTGCAGGAACTTGGCTTTCGCAAGTTTGTTACTACGCCGCACATCATGTCAGACCTTTATCCAAACTCCCGTGAAACCATCTCGGATGCGTATGAACAACTGAAGCAGGCGGACCCGCAGGTCCCCCTCCAACCCGCTGCAGAATATTTTCTTGATGAAGGCTTCGACGCATTGCTTGAGCAGAACACCCCACTCTTATGTATATACGATAAAACCGTACTGGTTGAATTTTCCTTTGTTACTACTCCTCTTAATTTCAAAGAACGCATTTTCAATCTTCAGATGAATGGCTACCAACCCTTGCTGGCGCATCCTGAGCGATACCTTTACTTCGGGCATGATAAAAGCATGTATGAAGAACTGAAAGGCATGGGTTGCCAGTTTGCCACCAATCTTCTTTCTTTTACTGGTTATTATGGCAAAGGCCCGGTTGAACTGGCCAATTATCTTTTAAAAAAGAGTTTTATAGATTTCCTGGGTACTGACCTGCACCATGAGCGGCACATAGAAGCATTGCGGAAAGCGCATGAACTGATGCCCATCATCGGTCGTTTGGCGGATGCAGGAAGGTTGATGAACCCGAAGATTTGATGTTTACCTTCCAGGAACTTGTGTAATCGGGATTTTTTTACAAATCCCAAATTCGAAATCCCAAATTGCGAATTATCATCACTATCGTCACAAAAATTACCGTCTGCTGAACTTTTTGTTGCTTTTTTTGTAATTACTTCCGGGTTCGCTTCCAAACGCCCTCTAAAGTATGAACGAGTTTACCATCAGGGACCTTGAAAACCTGTCCGGCATTAAAGCACACACTATCCGCATTTGGGAGCAACGCTATTCGTTCCTCAAACCAAAGCGTACAGAAACAAACATACGTTCATACAGCAACGAAGAACTAAAGATCGTTCTCAACATTGCATTGCTTAATAAATACGGTTACAAGATCTCTCACATCGATAAGATGAGCGAGCCTGAGCTTACGCAGAAAATACTCAGTCTTACCACGCCCGAAGCAGTACAGGACCGGATCATCAACGAACTGATACAAGCCATGGTTGACCTGGACGTTGAACAACTGGAAGCTTCGCTGGATAATTTTATTTACTCAAAAGGCATCGATAAGGCCATTACACAGGTTGTATTTCCTTTCCTGGAGCGCATAGGCATACTATGGATGACAAATCATATCAATGCCGCGCAGGAGCATATCGTATCTAACATCGTTCGTCAAAAAATGATTGTTGGGATAGAGGGCGCGCTCACGCATATACGCGGTAATAAAACCATGCTACTGTTTCTGCCCGAGGGCGAGCACCATGAGCTTGGGCTGCTGTATATGCATTACCTGTTGAAGATACGGGGAGTAAAAGTCCTTTACCTTGGAGCTGATGTGCCTTTTAAAGACCTTGAATTTGTTGCGCGGTTCAAAAAGCCGCATTTCATCTATACTCATCTCACCACTAAGCCGCGTTATTTTAACCTGGATAAATTTCTCGGCCGGTATACCGCTAATATACCGGACATACCCCTCATCGTTTCAGGCAGACTGGCCCTTACTCACGGCGCCAAAGATTACCCTGGTATCCATTTCAAAACTTCTCTCCCCGGCGTGCTGGAATTTGTAAGCACGCTCTAAATCCATCACTATAAAATTTTCCGTTTATACTACAAGACTGATTTTTGTATTATTCTTTTGTTTAACTTAGACCTATTAAATTTTAAACAATGTCGGTCGCGGAATTCAACCAGATGCTTGTTACACACTCAGATTTTCTAAAGCCGTTTGCCATAAGCCTGACAAAAGATATGGATACAGCAAGGGATTTATTGCAGGAAACGCTCTATCGCGCCTTGGCAAATAAGGACAAGTACAGTGTGGGGACCAATATCAAAGCCTGGCTCTATACTATTTTGCGTAACACTTTTATCAACGATTATAGAAGAAAAGTTAAACAAAATCAGGTTTTGCAGCAGATGCCCGCCAACTTAATGCCCGAGACAGGCATTTCATTGTTTACGGCAGATGGGAACATGGAGTTGAAAGAAGCATGGAAGTTGATACGCCAACTGCCCGATATTTTCCGTATACCTTTTATTCTTTATTTCGAAGGATACAAATATCACGAGATAGCAGATATGTTGAACGAACCTCTCGGGACCATCAAAAGCCGTATCCATTTTGCCCGGAAACTGCTGAAAGCACAGATCGAACGAAATTAATTACGGATTATGGGTTACGGGTTATGTCCTAACTCTTAACCCATAACCCGTAACTTACAATAGTAAACCCTTGTCTAAAAAAGTAATCATCATAGGAAGCGGATTTGCCGGGTTATCGGCAGCATCCTTCATGGCAAAGGAAGGGTGGGAGGTGACCGTTATTGAAAAGCACGCAACGCCCGGCGGCCGTGCACGCCAGTTGCAAGGGAAGGGATTCAGTTTTGATATGGGCCCCAGTTGGTACTGGATGCCCGATGTATTTGAAAGATATTTTGAACAGTTCGGCAAAAAAGTTTCAGATTATTATACACTGGAACGGCTTGATCCTTCGTACCGGGTATTCTGGCCAGATGGCAGCACAGATGTGCCGGCCGACTACACTGCATTGAAACAATTGTTTGAATCGATAGAAACCGGTGCGGGCCATAAGCTCGATCTTTTTTTAAAAGAAGCAGAGTACAAATATTCCGTTGGCATCAATAAACTGGTACACAAACCAGGTTTGTCCATCACAGAATTTATCGATTGGGAAGTAATCTCCGGTTTCTTCAGGCTGGATGTTTTTTCTTCTATCAAAAAACACATCGGCCGCTACTTTACCCATCCAAAGCTGAAGCAGCTGATGGAATTCCCTGTTCTTTTTTTAGGCGCGCTTCCTGAAAATACTCCAGCATTGTACAGTCTCATGAACTATGCCGATATGGTAGGCGGCACGTGGTATCCAAAAGGTGGCATGTACAGCGTAGTGCAGGGTATGTACAAATTGGCTGTGGAGCTCGGAGTTCAATTCCGTTTTAACGAAGCCGTACAGCAGATAGTGCTCGATAAACATTCCGCACGCAGTGTAGCCACGGATAAAAATTATTATGTGGCCGATGCAGTGATCGGCGGGGCAGATTATCACTTCATTGAAAGCAAATTATTGCCTGCCGATCATCGCAGCTATTCAGAAGTATATTGGGATAACAAGCTAATGGCGCCGTCCTGCCTCTTGTATTATGTAGGATTGAACAAGAAATTAAAAGGGATCCGTCACCACATGCTGTTCTTCGACGTGCCTTTTGAACAGCATGCACAAGAGATATATACCAGCCGCAGCTGGCCGGTTGATCCTTTGTTTTATGTAAGTGCATCTTCTGTAACTGATGCCGGTGTGGCGCCGGAAGGGCATGAGAATCTTGTATTCCTGGTCCCGGTTGCTGCCGGGCTCGAGGGCGATACGGAGGAAGTAAGGGAGAAATATTTCAGGAAGATCGTAGCCAGGTTTGAGGAGTGTATTGGTGAACCAATTATTGATTCGATTGTTTTTAAAACAACGTTCGCTTATTC
>JBAVMD010000083.1:0-6308 GCA_049689695.1 Chitinophagaceae bacterium
GGATACGTTCTACTTTCGAAGGGTCAAAGGACCCGTCTGCCGCCTTCAGGGATATGAACCGGGCGCGTATACAGCCTTATATTTATTCGCATCCCATCGGGGGAGGTATCAATACCTGCATTCCTGAAGGATTGATTTATAGTCCGGGACATTATCTTGCAAGCTTCCCATCCGACAGCGGTTATTTGAAAATAGCGGTGGAACAGGGATGGATAGGGCTTGCATTGGCACTAACTTTTTACTACCTTATCCTCCGAACGGGCATCAAGGGTTTCTATCGTGCCCGCGCACCCGAAATCCGGATGTGGTATATAGCGCTGCTTGCCTACGTTTTCTGCCTGATGATCGGCCAGTTTTCGCAGATCGTGATCGGGCAATATCCTACCATCTTCCTATACTATGCCGCCATTGTGATTTTTATCAAGCTTATCAATTATGAGAAACCTAAACCACAAACTGAGAATATTTAATCGCTCTACCATGAAACATGTATTTTCTTTTGGCTTACTCATGATGATGACCACGTATGTATGGGCCCAGGTAAACCCCGGCAATTCAACTTATCACAGGAACGACACAGCTAAAATTTTCGATGTGCGTGAAAAGCTGGTACAGCTGGCCATGCAGAACCCGAATTACGAAGTTGCCGACCGGAATGTAAACAAATCGCTTTACGAATTACGCAAAGCAAAAGGCAGCTGGCTCGGACTTTTAAGCGCGCAGGCTAACGTTAATGAGTTTACGCTGGATAAAAACAATCCCGCGGCTACTTTCTATCCTAAATATAATTTTTCACTTACGGTGCCGCTCGATGTATTTACGGGCAAACCTAATGATATCAAGATCGCAAGGGAAAATTACCTGATCGCCGAAGCCAACCGTAATGATAAATACAGGCAGATACGTGCAGAGGTGCTTACGAAGTATGAAGATTACCTGATGCATAAAGAAAGAATGGAATCGCAGGTGCGCATAACGCAGGATGAGTACACCATCTTTATGTCGAAAGAGCGTGACTTCCAGGATGGCATTATTAACCAGGAAGAGTACACGAAATTTTCCAAATCATACGAGCAAACAAAGTTGCTCCGCGGAGAATATCAACGAAACCTGAATGTGTCTAAATATGATCTTGAGCGCATGATTGGCATGACACTGGAAGAAGCCTTAGCCACTAAATAGCCTGCGCCCGATGCAACAACCCACTTCGGCATTTGCCTCGGTTCAGAAAGAAAAGATTTTTTTTCCCAACCTCGATGGCTTGCGTTTCTTCTCGTTCTTTGTGGTATTCCTGTACCACACCTATCTTTCATTTTTCAATAACGCAAAAGATACCAATCCCGAAGGATACAGGGTGGTGAAGCAATTGTTCCAGAATGGTAACCTGGGCGTGAATTTTTTCTTTGTGCTGAGCGGGTTCCTGATCACCTTCCTGCTCATCAAGGAAAAAGAAATAAAGGGCACCATCCATGTGCCTAATTTTTACATCCGGCGCATACTGCGCATCTGGCCGCTTTTTTACCTGTGCATGTTCATCGGTTTTATTGTTTTCCCCATCATTAAACAAGCCGGTGGAGGAACGCCTAATGAAATTGCAAACCCTCTTTACTATCTCTTCTTTGCAAATAATTTCGACTTCATGCATACCTGGCCGGAAAAACCAGATGCTACGGTGCTGTCGGTATTATGGTCGGTTGCGGTAGAAGAGCAGTTTTACCTCACCTGGCCGGTGATACTGAAGCTGATACCATACAGGTATTTCAAATATGTGTTCCCGGGCATCATGCTTTTTTCATTGGTGTTCAGATCATTTTATACAGGATTGAACGATCACGATTTTGGTGTGCGGTATTTTCACACATTTTCCCTGATAGGCGATATGGCATTTGGCGGACTGCTGGCGTATTTTTGCTCGTTCGACAATGTATTCAGAAGATTTGTTGAAAACATGAACCGGCTGCAGATTGCCATGATCTACCTGGGAGCGCTGGTGGTTACGCTTTTCAGAGAAGAATTATTTACAGCAAATGCGGCGACGGTTGTAGTTGAAAGACTGGTAATTGCTTTCTTCTACGGCATGATCATACTGGAGCAGAGCTATGCCAAAAGATCATTTTTCAAAATGGGCAATTTTAAGCTCATCAGCAAGCTAGGAATTTATACTTATGGCTTATATTGCCTGCACCTGCTGGGCTTTTTGGTGGCCGATGTGATGATCAGTAAAGCAGGATTGGACAAAACGAGTTTTGGCGTTGCAGCCTCAGCCTCTGTAGTAGCATTGATCATAGCCGTGATCATAAGTCTCGCATCCTACCACCTGTATGAAAAATGGTTCCTGAAACTGAAAGACAAATTTGCTTTCATCGTAAAGAAATAGAGAAACTAACTGATGAGATTATTAAGGTTTGCCGATGGCACGTTGAGTGTATTTGTTGTGTTCCTTGTGATCTACCTGCTTACGCTCACTTCAAATTTTACTGGTCCGCATGATTCCATGGCGTACCTCAACATGCTCAAAACCGAGCATGGGCTATGGCATCCGCATCACCTGCTTTATCATGTAAGTTCTAAATATTGGCTCGGCTTCTGGAAGATGGTATTCCCCTCTGTTGAAGATTATCTTATTATAGAAAGCTTCAGCAGCGTGTGGGGCGCGGCCACTTTAAGCCTGGTGTTCCGGTTCTTCAGGAAAAGGTTCAATCTTCCGGTGCTTACGTCATGGCTGGGCACTGCAGTAATAGGTTTTTCTTACGGCATCTGGTTTTACAGTGTGAATGTGGAAGTGTACATGCCCGCGCTGTTCTTTACATTATGGTCATTATATATTCTTGGTGAAAAGGAATGGTCGGCCAAAGAAGTATGGCGGGCATCGCTGGTGCATTCTCTTGCGATTTTATTTCACCAGATGAATATTCTTTTAGTGCCCGTATTGTTATACAAGATATGGAGCCAGAGAAAAAATATCTATGTTTTTAAAAGTATTTTCTGGTATGCATTAACGGGTGCGGCGGTGGTGGGCGGCATGTATTTTATCGGCGGTTGGATAATAGAAGGCCATAATGATTTTTCAAAATGGTTCGGTTGGATACGCGGGTATACAGAAACTAATGAGTACTGGCAACCGCTTTCCTGGAAAACGCCTTTGTTTGCGGCGCTTGGTTTTTTACGCACTATTGTAGGCGGACAATTTCTTTTCAGACTGGGCGATGCAGAGGAAAATATGAACGCATTTCTGAAAGTGCATGCGTTGCAGGATGAACAATTCCTTGTACGGAATTTATCAACAGGCATGGTATGGACGATATTCATTCTGTCGATGCTACTGGGTGTGCTGATGCTGATATTGTTCATTCGTTTCATCAGAAAGTTTCGTGAGAACATGCGCACAAGTAAGCATGTAATAACGCCCTTGCTATTATATGTGGCTATTTACTCTTTCTATTTTCTCTTCTGGATGCCGGAGATATTGGAATTCTGGCTGGGCCATTGTGTTATTTTCTGGCTGTTATTAATAGGCACCTACAAGCCTGTGGGAAGAAGATTGAATATTATTTCCGGTTCAATAGCAGTATTGTTGTTCGTCATCAACTTCAGCAGCAGCATCAGGCCGATGCAGGATATTAAAAATGATATTGGTTATGCACGCATAGAAAAATTGACACATGCTGCCACTGCAAATGACCTGGTATTGGTTCAGGATCCCTGGCTGTTAAAAGACTTTATCGAATATTATACTAAATCGCATGTAGAAGCGATTCCAAAAGATAAGCAGCAGGCGCAAAATCTTCATGTGCGTATCAACAATGCCTTAGCCACCGGCAATCGAGTATTTGTTTTTCCCCGCCCGGGAGAAGAACGCGAAATAGACAATACAGAATTTATACCTGCACTGAAGAATGAATTTGGAGCGAGGATGAAATTGTTCCAGGAAGGGGTTTCTACTGTTTGGGTTATTGAATAAGAAGGGAACGCGGGTTATCAGGATCTGTTAGGATTTATTAGGATTTAGTTGTTGAAGTAGTTTAGCTATTTAAAATTAGAAACAACTGATCCTAATAAATCCTAACAGATCCTGATGATCCGCGTTCCCTCTTTAATTAGTCCAAAATATTAACCGGATAATTTACAAAAAATGTAAACTTTTTACGCTAACTATTTTATCTTTGCAGGGAACACTTTATCCAACATCAGATGAAAAAATATGAAAAAATGTTTAAGGAGTTACAGAAGAAATACACTAATGCAGAAATCGCAGAAGCTTATGTATTTCCTAATGTATTAACTAAAAAGGAACACGAAAAAGAAATAAAGCTTTTTGCTGAATTCCGGCAAAAGCGCCTTGCTGAAATGACCCCTGAAGAAAAGCTATTGGGAAAAATGATGCAATTAAAACTCCAGATGCAGGATTACATCCAATCCAAAACCTATAGAGATGATAAGCGATTTGGATATTTCCTAACCAAATACATTGAAATGCTGGAAAGGAAGAACAAAGACTTTGCAAGCGATATCAACATCAAACCGGTTGAACTAAGTCAGTTGCTTAATCACCACCGGAACCCAAACATCAAAATTTTCATCCGTCTCGAAATTCATTCCGGCAACAATATCCCCGCTTATATGTGGTATAAATTGGTTGAGAAAGAAAAAGAACATGTAATACTTACAGACAAAGAGATAAGGAAACAGGAGAAAAGGTTTGTCCGCAATCCTCTGAAACTGGCCTCCTAAACCCGCTTCCCAACCACAACCCGCAACTTTTCATCTTTTGTTTTAACACAAAACAGAAATTGAGTTCCGCCGTCTTTAATGCGCAGCTTCTTTGCAACCATCGTAGGATCCATAGGAAAATTCCGGGTCTTGATATTGAATGATAAATCATCGCCTGCGCTTTTCAAAGCTTTGGCATCAAATGCATACACTCCATGCACTTTATATATTCTCCCGGGGTAATCCTGTTGGTATATGTCTGCGGTATAAATATGCGTGTTGGGATGAAGCTTGAATAAATCATATTTCTTCGCCAGTTCATCATATTGCTGGGCTTTGAACACAGCCGCATTTGGTTCATACAAATATTGCAGGGGGTCTGATAACGTAGGCGCAGGCTGGTCTATGTCACGCTTCAGATAAGAAATAAAGCTTTCCTTTTTTCCTTTGCCCCAATTAATGGTTTCAACCAAAGGATTATCGTGCTCTTTTCCATCAGCAGTTATCAATAATTCCCTGCATTCGTTATCTACTGCAAGAACATACACGTGATCAATCTGGTTGCCCAATAATTTTACCAATTGACTGATATCTGTCATAGGCGACAGTTTGATCATCACGTTGTCTGCATGCCGGAACAATTGTTCCCTGATGGCATAAATGTTCGGCTGGTACTCTTCTACCCTGCTTAACCTTCCTTGCTTGGAGCGGCGTAAGGGATCAAGGAAGATCCAATCTGCTTTTTTACTAAACCGCTGCAGGAACTGCAGGGAATCGCCACAAATTGTTTTGACAGCCGGGTTCAATTCTCGCAGATTGCGTGAAGCAATTTCGTAAATTAAAGGGTCCTGTTCTACATACCAGGTCTCACGAATCTTCTGAGAAAAGAAAAATGTATCGATCCCGAAACCACCAGTCATATCGATCAAAACATCGCCTTCTACGATACCTGCTTTAAAGCCCGCCGTTGTTTCGGATGAAGTTTGTTCCAGGTAATAAGATGGAGGATATAAAATATTGTTGTTGCTGGCCAGGAAAGGAAATTTTTCTTTTGCAAGTTCACGGCCATTCAACTGGTCAACCAGGAACGACAATTCTTCCTGTGCAAAATGCTTCGATAGTTTTAAAATGGCGTCCTCTTTACCCACCTCTTCCACTGTTTGTTTGAGGCTGGCAAGCTTTTCTTCTATATCGTCTATCTCAGGCAGTAGCATTACTCAATAACGATAAAAAATTCATTTTCCAGTTCAAATTCAGCCTTAACTGTTCTTGTTGATGCAGTAATGAATTGCGTGATGGCCCTTCTTTCCTTATGCTCTATATCGTGTTTCTTTACCATCGATTCCTTAACCCCGCTGATAACAACAGTGCGGGCAGGGATCTGCATCAATTGTTCCAGCAAAGCCGGGTCAACCCGCTTTACAACAGGCACCACTTTCAATACCAATGCAACATCAAAGCTATCCATGCCGTGCAATTCAATTATTTTTTCCCACCCTTCGCCGATGTTCCAGGTTTGAGGTAAAAGCCAGTTGTAATAATTTGAAAAAGCATCCTTGAAATTTTGCATAAGTTGAACAGACTCCCGGTCCTTATCC
>JBAVMD010000084.1:0-1823 GCA_049689695.1 Chitinophagaceae bacterium
TATCTGATCTGTCTTGTAAAATCCCTTTAATTGAGCGCTGACCATTAACTGATTAACAACGATTCTATGCTCAGATTTACTTTATTGGTTGGGGCTTTCTTCCTCTCGATGATGGCCGTTAATGGTCAGCGCTCAATTAAAGGGATTTTACAAGACAGATCAGATAAGGTGCCGGTTCAGGGAGCCACCCTCCGGCTTGGTTTACAACCTGATTCCACCGGAATTGTAGATTCTACAGTCCGCTTCAACACGGTGTCTGACCGCACAGGAGCATTTGAATTTAATGACCTATCTCCACGGATATATATTCTTACCATCAGCTCGGTTGGATATGAGACCATGCAGCGCATTGTGAATGTTGTTGACAGCAACCAGGTACTGGATACCATCCCTGTTTCCCGCGAAGCAAAATTATTAAGCGAGGTAATCATTAAAGTAACACCCCCGCCGGTACGGCAAAAAACAGATACGCTCGAATATTCGGCCAATGCTTTTAAAGTAAACCCTGATGCTAATGCAGAAGATATGATGAAGAAAATGCCTGGTGTTACGGTAGACAAAGGCACAGTAACCGCCCAGGGCGAGCAGGTGAGGAAAGTGACCATCGATGGCCGCGATTTTTTTGGGGATGATGCTACTGCGGCGCTTCGCAATCTGCCTGCAGAAGTAATAGATAAAATACAGGTATTCGACCGGCTGAGCGATCAGGCCCAGTTCTCAGGCTTCGACGATGGCAATGCAGTAAAAGCCATCAATATCGTAACCCGCGCGGATATGCGCAATGGACAGTTTGGCCGGCTGTATGCAGGCTATGGTACTGATGAACGCTACAGCGCAGGCGGTAACATGACCTTTTTTAACGGAACGCGCAGAATTTCGATAGTTGGACAAACCAACAACATCAACCAGCAGAATTTTGCTACGCAAGACCTATTGGGCGTAACCAGCAATGTGAACAGGGGCGGTGGAAATCGTGGCGGCGGGGCCGGTGGTGGCGCACCACGCGGTGGCGGAGGAGGAAATGTTGGAGGAGGCGGAAACTTTGGCGGCGGTGGAGGGCAGGGCAATTTCCTGGTAGGCCAGCAGGCCGGCATCAGCAAAACCAATGCATTGGGTATTAATTTTTCCGATCAGTGGGGCAAGAAGCTGCAGGTTACCGGAAGCTATTTTTTCAACAACAGCAACAACGTAAATAACGAGCGTTCAAACCGCGAGTATTTCTTATCGGGCGATTCCAGCCAGTTCTATCGGGAGAACAGTTTCACTGAAAGCAATAACTACAATCATCGCGTAAGCATGCGTATGGAGTATAAGATGGATTCATCCAACTCCATCATTTTTACGCCAAGACTTAGCTTTCAGAAAAATAATTCAAACAGCAATTATACCAGCGAGCTGTTCTATCCATCGGTTCCCATCAGTCAGTCGGCAAGCAACGAACAGTCAATGAACAATGGCTATAATTTTACGGGCGAGTTATTATACAGGCATGCGTTTGCAAAAAGAGGCAGAACAATGTCTGTAAGCCTGGAGAGCAGGTTGAACAGGAATGATGGTGAGAATTATCTTGAATCTATCAACAGCTATTACAAGGGCTCTGCCGCTTTTGTAGATTCACTTCAACAGTTCTCAGATATCATGAGCAAAGGCAGACAGCTTTCTGCCAATATCGCTTATACTGAACCGGTAGGAAAGAAAGGGCAACTTCAGTTCAATTATAATCCTTCATGGTCGCTTAATAACGCTGATCAGCAGACTTTCCAGTTTGATGGTTCTGCAGGGAAATATTCTATTTTCGATGACAGCCTTTCCAATAAGCTCGA
>JBAVMD010000085.1:0-2428 GCA_049689695.1 Chitinophagaceae bacterium
CATACCGGCGGAACTATACCGGCGGGACTGGGGAACTTATACATTCAGCAATGGAAAAGGTGTTTTGAAAATGCCTTACGGCGACCTGCCTTTGCGAATGGAAGGCGATAAGCTTATCATCAGGAACATGCAAACAGATCATGCCTTCTATTCATTGCCATCAGTAGATGGCGCCACCTTCAACGGCACTTATTCACTCGGTGAGGTACAGGGAAAGATCCCCACCATTAGTTTCACCCCAGATGGAAGGTTTACAGATAATGGCGGCGTAAAAGTTTTGTACCATGAATACATCGACTGTATCAATCCCGCTTTAGCCCCTGGTTCCGGAACTTATGAAGTAAAGAACTATTCGGTAGTATTTAATTACGCTGATGGAAGGAAAATAAAAATTGCCTTCGTTGGAGCTGAGTACAATAAAAAGAATCCGGGCCCGCCAACATTAAGGATGAGCTATAATGAAGATCCTATGCAAAGGCAGTAAACAAATCAATATGCATTGCTGAGACTATACAGCCCGGAAAATTTGTGCGTTATGCTCTTATGCCGGATCGCGATCCTGGTTCTCATCCCGCTGCTGATCTTTTCTGTCGTCTTCCTTTGGCTTTGCCGGATGATCGTTGTGATCTGCGCCTTCCTTTAAATTCTGCATAAAAGAAGAAACGGGGCCTTCCATATGCTCCTGTGGATCAGTTGTGTGCGTGGTTTCGGGATCTGGCTGGCTAAGCGGCTGGTCGTGTTTTTTGTCTGTCATAATACCTTATTTAAGGATATCTACATCAAATTTCAGGCCGCGGCCACATCCACAGAATGCCACCCTGATGGTCAGTCGCTAAACCTCAGCCCAATCAATATTCCGTTTGGCTCCATGTACGCCTGCGAACTGACAGAACAGGTTTAAAGAATCGTTAATTGATGGCAGGTTTAGCTTACAGGGCTGGTGAACGAGACAACGAAAATGATCAAAATAGTATCTTCATACCTTATCTTTTACGTAATTGTAAACTCAAACCAGGGCAATTTCCGGCCCCAGGGTTAAAAATAGAAATATGAAGAATTGTTTTGCTGGTTTATTATTGATTTTTGCTTTGCCCGCTTTTGCACAACAAACGGTGACTGAAAAATTCCAGAAGGTCGCGACCGTGCAGGATGCGCAGAAATTTGTTGCAGACAATGCGGCTCTCAAGCCTGAAATCTTAAAACTTACCTGGGGAAAAGATACTGCCCTTATCGATAAAAGGCTTTTGCGCCAGAAAAAGGGCGATATTTTTTCAGTTGGTTATGTTACTTACAAAGTGGTAGATGGAGCGGAATCAGTAGCATACCGCGCCAGCTATATTTTCCTGGACGGATATTCATTGACCCCGCCCCAGGTTGATAGCCTCAAAAAAATGATTGTACAAAAAGCTTCTTCAGGAACTCCCTGGGAGCAGCTATCAGATCAATATACTATGGACGGCAACAAAGTTAAAGGCGACACCGGTTGGTTTTTTGGACCGGAAACTATGCCTGCAGAATTCCAGGATGCTGTTGCAAAACATAAGACGGGAGAAATATTTTCCGTTGATGTATCAGATAAGCAATGGCATTATATTGTAAAGAAGACTTACGACGACCAGGTAAAGAAAGAAATCACGGTTTTGAAGGCGAACGGCAGGTAAATATTTCCTGCGAATTTTTAAAATACTTAGCCGATAATTAATAAAGGGCAGGCACATTGCAGAATGTGCTTGCCCTTTAGTTTTTTTTACGTAAATTCATATCACCTCTCTTGCTACCGTCTTCAATATTGTATCTATAAAAACTCCGGAAAATGTGGGTTCGCTTTATCCCTCACCCTAAGCGGGAAAATAAACCGGGTTAACTGCACGATAATAATATCCGCTCACTTTTAAACTTTCGGTTATGAAACATTTACCGGCATTTATTCTAATGCTTTTATTTGTTTCCTGTACAACAGACCAGCCAAAGGTTAACATGATTGGAGCATATTCACTAAACACACAGGTGTTGAACGACGGATCGAAAGACTCAATTCTCGACAGGAAACAATTAAAGATCTACACTGACCAGTATTTTATGTATGCATCGCCCAACGTTGCAGACTCATTCGCAAATTTCGGTATCGGCAGGTATAAAATGGAAGGCGACAAGCTGCACGAATACCGGTTCTATACTGCCGAGTCAGGCGAAAAGACGGACACTTTTGTTGTAACCATCAACAGAAACGATGGCGGCTACCAGCAGGTGATAGCGAACATGAACCTGCAGGGAAAAGATTATAAACTCACCGAGTCTTACGAAACTGCCAGCCGCGAGGCTACGAGCCCGCTGGATGGGGCCTGGAAACAGGTGAAGAATGTGTACATCAGGAAGGCGGGCGATTCATCGGTAAATGAAAGCCCGATAGAATATAAGGTTTACCAGG
>JBAVMD010000086.1:0-4957 GCA_049689695.1 Chitinophagaceae bacterium
AATCTGATATTCCTTCCTGGCTGAACATTTCCATTGGATACGGGGCCGACGGATTGCTCGGCGGTTTCGAGAACAAATGGACCAATGCAGATGGCAATACAGTTACCCGTTATGATGTTGCCAGAAAAAGACAATTTTATATTTCACCCGACATCGATCTTACAAAGATCAAAACAAATAAAAAGGCTGTACGCACGCTGCTGAATGTGCTCAACTCCATCAAGATCCCCGCGCCCACCATCGAGTTTTCCGGAGGGAAAGTGAAAGGGCATTGGATCTATTTTTAAGAAATCATTTCACGTTCACCGTATAGCTAAACACCTGCTTATCCTTTGTTCCTGAATTTTTAGCTATGAAGAAACCTGCGTTCACAGAATTTGTTCTTGCGGAGCCCTTAAGCACAGGATCATCATCAAACAATAATTCAGTAACAGTAAGCGATCGTCCGCCCGCGTCGTATGCTTCCAGGTGCACATGCTGCTGAATATTGCTGTTGGGATAACTGGCAGGACGAATGGTCTCAAACCTGAACTCTCCTTTCTCATTTGTTTTAAGATATCCAAACAACACGGGGTGGCTATTGCCTGCATCGCCATAGCTGCCCACATGATCAGTATGGTACACATACACCAATGTGTTGGCCAGCGGCCGATTGCCTGATACAAGTTTGCCATTGATAGTAACAGCTACGCCGGGCTCATCCTTAGTAACCATTAATAATGATCCGGTCTTCGCGTGTTTTTTTATTACGTTCCTGAACGCATCGAGCGGGTGCAGCTTAAGGTAAGTTTGATTGCTCAATACACTGTTGATAGAAGTTGTTCCCTTTGACAACTGGTCGTCAATTTGTTTGATGCTGGCCGAAGGGTCCTGCAACTGCCATGCAAGCAGGAAGCAAAGTATTTTAAGCATGATAAAATGTTTTAGTGTTTTACTGGGATTTCAATCTGCGTATCTTGTCTTCCGCGCTTCTGCGGATACTGGTCTTGCGTTGTTCATTCATGGTGGTATCTTTTTCCAGCAGCGCCAGGGATTTTTCTGAATTGCTGATAGCTTCTGTTTTATTACCCAGCGCTTCATACGCATCTGCCAATCCATCGAAAGCATTTGGTGATGAAGGATAAGTTTCTACCATTAGTTTGAAGGTTTCCAGCGCTTCGGCCTGTTTACCATTCCTTAAAAGCCAGTATGCATTGGCGTTAAGTATGTCTTCGCGAATGACTCCATTATAAAAGGGCTGAAAGGTAGAATCTGCCCTGTATCGTACAACAGCTTTCCGGAAAGCATCGATTGCCTCGTTCGATTTGCCGGCATTCATCATCCACATAAAATTCCTGTTCGTCAACAAAGTTTCGTTCATGGTGGGAACCGGATTGGTGAGGTTCTTTTTCAGAAAGTCGACTGTTCTTTTAATGATGGCTTTCGATTCTTTTGTGTTGGTATAAATATCAAATGCATGAATGCCTTCCAGGTAATTGATCAGCTCAATGCGTATGTCCTGCACAAGCGCTTCCCGCATAAAATTCTCGATGCCCATATTCAGGAATTGCGCGTCGAGCCCTGCCCTTACTATTAATGTTGGAACGTCCTGGCGCATTTGCCCGAGGCTGTCCGGGCCTCCGTAATAAACAACCAATGTTCTGATATAAGGTCTGCCGGGCTTCAGCGCAAGCGCCATTCCCCTGGGGCTGTTCCCGGAACAGGTCCAGATACCGATGCGGTCCACGTCCATGCCTAACTCTTTTCCATGGTCCCGCAGATAATCGATCACTGCAGCGCAATCGTCCATAGTGGTAGCCCTGTTGGGACGCGTCTGGTGATTGACTGCTATAAGCCCATTGGCTGCCATTAATTTCGCCCAGTCCTGGTACACCCGCCATTTCAGAAGATCAAGGCTTCCTACACCATTATTGAAAACAACTACAGGGAATAATTTTTTCCGGTCGAAACCCGGTGGATAATAAACATCAAGCTTGAGCGAGGTATCGTTCACCTTCCTGTATTCGATATTCTCCCGCACCTGTACTTTTTTCATGTCGGGCACCTGGTATACAATGGGCCTCTCGGTAACGGACTGGGCCAGGGATGAGCCCGCGATAAATATTGCAATTGAAAAAATAAATGCACGCATATCTGCCATTTAAAGTGAAACTACTATGAACAGCAGGCAATATCCTACCGTTCCGATAAGTCTGGAAGTAATTTTTAGCCTCTTTTTTCCTTTTTGATGTCTGCCGGCAGATTTCTGTATTGTGAAGGAGTTTGTCCTGTCCATTTCTTAAATACTTCATTGAATGCAGAAAGGGAATTGAAGCCTGCATCGTAAGCGATGGTGGCGATCTTATCGCCGGATTTAGCAGGATCGGCAAGCAGTTCCCTTGCTTCATCTACCCGGTAGCTGTTGACGTAATCGTAAAATGAAAGGCCGAGCTTCTCATTTAACACCTGGGAAAGGTGATGACGGTTAGAGCTTATCATTTGAGCCAGCCTGTCGATGGTGATATCGGGTTCAAGATAAGCTCTTGAGCTTGCCATGAGCTGCGGCAGAATGGCGGTGATCCTGCAAGCCTCTTCTTCTGACAAACATGAGTTGCTGTATTTTTTCGCAGGCCGGCGCACCTGCAGCTTGGGAATTATTTCTGTAACGATGGCTTGCTGCGGTTTAACCACAGCTTCTTCAGGAGCAGGCACAGGCAAGAGACTGAAGATATCTGGCTGTGTAAGCGCTTTATAGCTTACCCAGTAAATAAATACAGTCAATGAAACGAAGCCGATGCGCAGCCAGTTAAGGGCAGGAAAAAAAACATACATCAGGTAGATGGTAACTGTTATGATTGCACATACGGCAAACGAAGAGAATATGAATTGCTGAAGCCAGTTTATTTGCAGACGCTCAATGTTTGAAAAATCATTCTTTAGAGAACGGCTATATTTTCGCCAGCACCGGAATGCCAACAGATGATAAATGCAAAGACTTATCAACTGCAAAATCAATCTTCTTTCTCCTTCGAAGAATAAGAGCATCAGGCTGTCTGAGAATTGAAATGATTGGCCAATGGTGAGCAGCAATAATACAATGGTGAATGGAATAAAATGCAGCAGGTGAACAGGCTTAAGGCTCAGCTTAGCGGTTTGCTGCGCGGCAAATAAATAAATGAGCGGACCGTATAAAAATGGCAATTGGTAAGAAAGAAAATAAAAACTCTGCCAGTTATCCATCAGCCATGCCTTGCTCATTACTTTCAGCACTATCTGCAACAGCAAAACGGCGAAGTACAGCAGCAGGAATATATAACCCGACCTGTATAATTTTTTACGCACAAGAAAAAGAGTCAATAATATTCCCTGCAAGCCCCCAAATAATAGCAGGAAAATATTCAACTGAACAGGCATGCCCGTGATTTAGCCTTAATTTCCGCAAATTTTGAGTGAAGTAGCATGAATTTGGGATGAATGGTCAGCCTGAATGCTCAATGCTGATCCCAACGGAGAAGATATTCCCTTTCATTTTTTTGCAACCATTTCTTTGCCTCACTTACTACGATCGATTCTATACTCTGAATATTTGCATCCGGCCAGTATTGTTGCGGATAAATTCCTGCTTCCAGGTCGCCCCAGGCCCAATACAAAAGATAAAGCTCATGAGCCAGTTTAAAATTATCTCCTGAACAAACCTGATGTACTATCCGCAGGTTGTTTCGGACATCCTCTGATTGAGCCATCTTCTTAATGAAATACGAACAATAGCTGAAAAATGCCTTGCGGCCCCACTTAGGTTTAAGATTAAGTTCTTTTAATGATTGTTGAAGATGTTCTGTTGCTTCAAAGAGATTCGTCGTTCTTGAAAGGCCTGCAAGCATGAACAGCGCTGGTGATTCATGGCCATTAAAAACCATCTCCAACGCCCAATCGATGTATTCATCGGCTTTAGCCGCAGGAAATTCGTGAAATGCAATTATTTTATATGTAAGATCGCTTATCGGCTGCATACGTTAATTACCATTGGTTAACGCTGATCTTACCAATTCTAAATTCTCGTCATCATAACACACAAAAATTACTCTTTCAATAGTGCTATGCTGTTGTAAAAAATTCTTTACCGCTGCCACGCTAACCTTTGCCGCACAGTCTTTGGGAAACCTATATACCCCTGTGCTGATGTTTGGAAAAGCTACTGACCCGCAATTATTTTCCACTGCTAATTGCAAGCTGTTCCTATAGCAATTACTAAGCAGTTGATCCATTTTCTCTTTGCGCGATTCATCCCAGACAGGACCAACAGTATGAATTACAAATTTTGCAGGCAGATTACCTGCTGTGGTAATAACTGCTTCTCCTGTTTTGCAGTCGCCTTGTTTGGCCACGATCTTCCTGCATTCCTCAAGGATAGATGGCCCTCCTGCCCTATGGATAGCGCCATCAACGCCGCCACCTCCCAGCAAAGAAGAGTTGGCTGCGTTGACGATGGCATCCGCTGCTATTTTTGTTATATCGCCTTGAATAACTTCTATTGAATGTTCAGCCATATAAAATCACATTTGTCCAAGATAAGCGAAAACGCTAAAACGCTTGTCAACTTTTATCAGCTCGTCTATCAGCGCAAGACAGCTATCCAGGTCGCGGTAACAGAAAGGCGCGTCTGTTTTGATATTTTCATTCGCGATCATTTCAGGAATGTAAATTCTTTCCCTTAAAGCATCATAGTCAAAACCAGCCGCATATTCCTTTGCTTCACCCCGCGACATTACCCTGCCTGTACCATGACAAAGCGAATGATACGTATTGTCCACTCCCTGCGTAGCGGACAGCAACACCACGTCTCCATTCATGTTAGAGGGAACAACTGTCTGCTCTCCCGGCTTTACTTTAACGGCTCCTTTCCTGATGATCACACCTTCAGTTGTTATTTCGAAATGATTGTGGTTTTTATCGAGGATCAAACTAAGCTTTCCAAAAT
>JBAVMD010000087.1:0-3405 GCA_049689695.1 Chitinophagaceae bacterium
ATGCTACTCCATTGCTGTTAATGAATATAAGATAAATTCTGATTTCCAACACCTTTAATCAGGATTTTACGATTCTTACAGATTACGGGATTATATATTATTATATATGTGTCGTAATTGTAAATGTATAGGTAATCACAATAAAATTTCTAATGACAATAAATGAATCACGATTAAGTTTTCATAATCGACCAGAGTTAATCATTTATGTTTTAGTTCAGGAACAAATCATTCCCCTCGTGGGAAGAAAGAGCGGTCTGCTGCAAGACCGAAGGGGGGCCCCGGAAGTGGGGAATAATAACAACACTAAGCGCTTTCAGCAATTTTTTTAGCCTGATGGCCGGTTTTTTGTTCCTTTTATATAAACGCCCCGACTATATGAAACAACGCTATTTCCGGTGTATGTGCCTTTTGACAAGCGGATTGCTCGCCGGGATGGGGATTTGTACCAAAGCCCAAAGCCCTTCGGCATCCGAAACATCCCAACCTCAGAAAGTGGTGGTGGCCGGTAGCCAATACAACAGATCAGGATTTCATCAATGGCTTTGGGGCAGACATTACAGACCAGAATGGGTTACGCCTGTAACCGTTACCACACTTCATCTTGATACCGCCGCCGGTGGTCTTACCCCTTACGAAGCAGGCGGTGGCAATCAAAGTAAAACTTTAAAGTTGCGCACAGCGGAGGGCAAAGAATATGTGCTGCGCAGCATCGATAAATCATTTGGAAAAACATTGCCGGAGCTTTACAAAGGCAGTTTTGTCGAGAACCTGATCAACGATCAGGTATCTATAGCGCACCCTTATTCTTCAGTCACCATTCCATCGATGGCTGAGGCTGCAGGCATTTATCACACAAATCCAGTCATTCGGTATGTGCCCAGACAAGCTGCATTGGGGAATTTTAACGATGAATTCGGCAACGATCTCTACATTCTCGAACAACGGCCAGACGGTAACTGGCAGGAAGCGGGAAATTTCGGTAATGCAGGTGAAATCATTTCTACACAAGAATTGCTCGCCGGCTTATTGAAGAATAATGATGTGTCAGTAGACCAGCAACTCTTTGTTCGTTCCAGGTTGTTCGATATGTTTATAGGCGACTGGGGGAGGCATGAAGACCAATGGAGATGGGCCATAAAAGAGAACAATGGACAAAAAATTTACCAGCCGATCCCGCGCGACAGGGACCAGGCCTATACAAAATTCGATGGAGCTTTATTGAAAGTAGCGCTTTCTGCCGCTGGACTGAGCCATTTAAAAAGCTTTGATGGAAATGTAAAAGACATCAGCACTTTCAATTTTTCGGCGCGCAATCTCGACAGGCGCATGACCAATGAAACCGGGCTTGATACATGGATCAATACCGCAAAAGAATTACAATCAGCATTAACCGATGATGTAATTGAGGCTGCTGTAAAACAATTGCCTGACGAAGTTTACCCGCTTTCCGGCGACAAGATTGCTGATAAGCTAAAATCGAGAAGGAATAATCTTGTGCAATTTGCAACGGATTACTATGGTTTTCTTGCAGAAGAAGTGGATGTGCCGGCAACGGAACAGAAAGAATATTTTGAGATCATACGCCTGAATGAAAAGGAAACCAAAGTAAGCATCTACAGCTTGAATGGTGAGAACACAAAATCTGCAGCTCCGTACTATGAACGTACATTTAAGAACAGTGAAACAAAAGAGATCAGGTTGTATGGAATAGCAGGCAACGACAATTACCAGGTGAGCGGCGATTTCGACAATGATATTACCGTTCGGATCATTGGTGGAAAGGACAAAGATGTGATCAATGATGCTTCCCGCAGAGGCGCCACTACGCATATATATGACGATGCAGATAATACGATAACTGCCTCTCGTAATACAAAAATCCATCGCTCGGATAAAGACAGCATTCATGCTTATAAATACGACGACTTTACTTATGATAAAAAAGGCCTGAAGCCTACAATCTTCTATAGTAATACCGACCGATTTTATGTGGGATTGGGTTATGAGGTTACAAAACAAGGATGGAGAAAAGAGCCGTTTGCGTCCAAACAAGGTTTGTATGCACGTTACTCCATTTCGCAAAATGCATTCAGCTTTGGGTACCAGGGCATCTTTACACATGCCATTGGCGGGTGGGATTTGTATATGAATGCAGATTATGATGCCATCCGCTGGACCAACTATTTCGGCATTGGCAATGAAACAATAGAGCTTCCGCAGCCGCAACAGAATTTCGATTACTACCGCGTACGTTCACGTGAAATTTATGCAGGCATAGGATTGAATAAAAAATTAGGGCAATGGAGTTATCTGAGAGTCACTCCTTTTTTCCAGGCTACTAAGGTAATTAATGATAAAGGGCGTTTCCTTGCTGATAACACGGTAGGTGGGTTAACCCGTGGTACTGAAGGTCAATCATATTCCTGGGACAATTATGCGGGCGTCTCCCTAAGTTGGCTACTGGCGCAGGTAGATAATGTAGCTGTGCCGACAAAAGGTATATCGTTCTCCAGTACATTAGCGCATACACGCAGTCTTGAAACAGACCGTGCCATCAATAGTTTTAATGGAGCATTTAATTTTTATATTCCTTTAGGAAACCAATTGGTGTTTGCTGTTCGCAATGGTGGCGGTACAATTACGGGCGATCCGAAATTTTATCAGTTGAATACAATAGGTGGCAGCATGAACGTGCGGGGTTTCAGGAGAGACAGGTTTCGTGCGAGAACAGCATTTTACAACAGCAACGAACTTCAATGGCTGCTTAATTTTAAAAGCACAATATTCAATGGTAAGGTTGGGCCGGTTGCATTCTACGACATTGGCCGCGTATGGCAGCCGGGCGAAGAATCAAACATCTGGCACCACGGATACGGCGCCGGCCTTATCATTGCACCCTTCAATAAATTTGCTGCAAAGGTAAGCTATGGTCTTTCACAAGACAACAAGGTGTTTCATATTAGTTTGAACAGGGCGTTTTAATCAAATACTTCTTTCTGTATAAATATTAATCCCGACATTAATAAACAGGTTTTTTCCCCTCACAGGATATCTCATTTTTACATCGTTTATAACCGGTATATGAACTCTTCCCGTGAAGATTGAGTTAACCTAATTAATAAACGATTAAATGATATACAAATGAACGCCCGTTTAAAAAGCCTTATGCACAAGTTTGTGTATAAGCTTTGCTTAATTTTTTGTATCGTTTTAGTTTGTCAAATATCTTTTGCGGAGTATCTCGATCCTCCACCCAAGGATCCTTTTTTCATTAAAATTGAACCTTTTTTAGATAAAGTAGGTATAGATGTGATGCAAAGTTGGAAATCCAATGTTCCAACTAAAGGCAGAGCAACATTAGCACTCCTCGCTGATTATCCAGTCACCCGACGACAACCATCA
>JBAVMD010000088.1:0-4012 GCA_049689695.1 Chitinophagaceae bacterium
GTAAGCGTAGACGTGACCGAACAGGTGCTGTCACGCAGGAAGGTGGAACAGAGTGAAGCCGCTTTAGCTACAGCACTCGAGCAGGTACGTCTTTCGAAGGAGGCAGCAGAGTTGGGCACCTTTGATATGGACCTGAAAAAAGGCACAATGCATTGGGATGATCGCTGCCGCACTTTGTTCGGCATCAGTCATCATGGGCCGGTCACTTACGAAAAAGATTTTGTACACGGTCTTCACCCTGATGATCGTAAGCGGATTGTAACCATTATTGAAAAGGCTTTTATAAAAGCGGAGAGCGACGGCGAATATGATGTAGAGTACCGTACCATCGGAGCAGAGGACAGGATAGAAAGATGGGTAAAGGCAAAAGGCAAAGTATATTTTGATGAGAAGGAAATACCTGTGCGTTTCATTGGTTCTGTGCTTGACATCACGGAGCAAATGACAGCGATGCAAAGAATAGAAAAGACCGTAGAAGAGCGAACTAAAGAGCTGGCACGGGCAAATGAAAGCCTGCAGGTCATCAACAAAGAGCTGCAACGTTCCAACCAGAACCTGGAGGAATTTGCACACGCTGCCTCGCATGATCTGAAAGAACCCATTCGCAAAATTCACTTTTTCACCCACCAGTTACGGGACCAATTGGGGGAACGGTTGAAAGAGAGCGAGGTTCGCTCGTTCGGCCGCATTCAGAATGCCACTGAACGCATGGGCAATTTAATTGATGACCTCTTGCTTTATTCGCATGTAAGCCATCGGCCGCATGAAACCGAAGCCGTTGACCTGAACGTAAAAGTGCGAAGGGTAATGGAGGATTTAGAGCTGGACATACAGGAAAAGAAAGCGATTATTGATGTTGGCAAGCTGCCCGTAATGAATGGCTACCGCAGACAACTCCAACAACTCTTTCAAAACCTGATTAGCAATGCACTCAAGTACAGCATAGAAAATGTACCGCCGCAGATTACCATTACTGCAACTAAAGCGACAGAGAAAGGTCTGACATACAATGTCATTTCAGTAAAAGACAATGGTATTGGCTTTGAACAGCAATATGCAGATAAAATCTTTCAGATGTTCGCCCGCCTGCACGGCAAAAACGAGTACAGCGGAACCGGCGTCGGACTGTCAATTGTAAAAAAAGTGGTGGAAAACCATAACGGTTTTATCCGCGTTGAAAGTGCTTCAGGCGAAGGATCCACATTTGAAATTTATTTGCCGGCCTGATATAGTGCAAATATCTGCGCCTGCTGCAACTTTTGAGCATTGTCAATTAGCCGCAGCCCGGTATTCATTAGGTGATTGCCCTACTCTTTGCTTAAACAAACGGGCAAAATGTTGAGGATACTTAAATCCCAATTCATAGGCAATCTGGGCAACTGACTTGCTGTGATCAAAGATCAACTCTTTCGCTACATCAATCACTTTGGATTGTATATGTTCCTGCGCAGTTTTGCCGGTTTCTTTTTTTATGAGGTCGCCAAAATAGTTGGCAGATAAATTCAGTTCACCAGCACAGTAAGCAACAGAAGGCAAGCCGGTGGTTTGCGGTTTGTCGGTTTGAAAATAGTCATTTAACAAGTTCTCAAACCTTTCCAGAATGCCTTTGTGCGCATTATCACGGGTAATAAATTGGCGGTCGTAAAAACGAACGCAATAATTTAAAAACAATTCAATATTATCTACAATAAGTTTTTTGCTATGCTTATCAATGGCATGTTGTAATTCATATTCGATCTTTGAAAAACAATCCAACACTAATTTTCTTTCACGTTCTGATAAATGAAGGGCTTCATTAGATTGATAGCCAAAGAAAGTGTACTCCTGTATATGTCGCCCAAGCGAAGTTCCATGTATCAGGTCAGGATGAAAGATAAGGGCATACCCTTTCGGTTGGTAAGTCACTCCTGTGTCGTCAACTCCAACCACCTGTCCGGGCCCAATGAATACGAGCGTTCCTTCCTGGTAGTCATAAGTATTCTTTCCATACCGCAGGTCACCGCATTTGACCTCTTTCAAAAAAACAGTGTAGAAACCAAAATACATATTGGAGGTTGTTCGGGGACTGGCCCTGGAGAGGTCAACAATACTTACCAGTGGATGTAGTGTTTCATTGTTGTTGAACACGTTATAATCGTTGATTGTCTCAAATCTTTGCATGTTATCCATATCACTACTGTTTTATCGGATTTAAAATTACCACTTTGTTCACCACGTACTTCATAACGCTGACCGGAACAGTAATAATGGTAGGTAAATCCGTAATCTGTATAAGTACCAGCCGGAAATTACAGGTGACCTTTGCCACGCAAATGAGATAGGCATTGCAAATTGTATATGGTTCAGGCAAGCTTACTTCACAAATTTATTAAATACGAAAGAAGACCATGCAAATCGTTACAGTGCAACATCCGGCTATTTATGCAGTTACAGCATTTTGTTTTTTTATTCTCATTTCCTGCGGCAGTAACGAAGAGCCTGCTAATAATTCTGTGAGATCCGGAGTTTCAGTGCCGGAATACGCGGTGCTCACTATTACTCCCCGGCAGACGACTTTGTTTACTGATTTTCCTGCAACCATTCAGGGCCAGCAGAACATTGAAATACGACCAAAAGTAGATGGGTACATAGAAGCTATATATGTGGATGAGGGCGCTACTGTAAAAAAGGGTCAATTGCTTTTTCGTATCAGTGCACCACAATATGAACAGGAGGTGCGCACAGCGCAAGCCGACATTAAAATAGCGCAGGCTGATGTAAATGCTGCAGAAATGCAGGTGTCTAAAGTTCGTCCATTGGTTGAGAAAAATATCATCAGTAAATACGAGCTGGAATCAGCGCAATTTGCTTTGCAATCGAGGCAGGCAGCCCTTGCCCAGGCACAGGCAAAACTCGCAAATGCAAGAACGAATCTTGGTTATACCGCTGTAACCAGTCCGGTTAATGGCATTGTAGGAACAATCCCTTATAAGATCGGAAGCCTTATCAGCGCCAACACAGCCCAGCCCATGACTACTGTTTCTAACGTGGGAAATATTTATGCTTATTTCTCAGTCAACGAAAAACAGTCGCTGGAGTTTACCAGGAATACAAAAGGCGCTACCATTCAGCAACGACTGGCCACCTTACCGCCGGTTACACTTATTCTGGCAGACGGCATCGAGTTCCCCGGCAAAGGAAAAATAGAAACCGCGAGTGGTTTGATAAATACAGAAACCGGTTCTGTAAGTGTAAGGGCAACGTTTCCAAATCCCGGCAACATGGTTCGCAGTGGCAGCAGTGGTACCATTCGTCTTCCAAGAACGGTTGACTCGGCTATGCTTATCCCTCAGAAAGCAACATACGAAATACAGGGAAAACGATTTGTGTATATCGTAGAAAATGCAGGCACGGTAAAAAGCGTAGAAGTGCGCGTTATACCTGGCGTAAACGGCCAATACTTTGTGGTAGAGCAAGGATTGAATCCGGGTGACCGGATCGTACTTGAAGGAGTTGCTGCATTAAGAGAAGGCGCACCCATTAAGCAGAAGGTGATCAATGTAGACAGTGTATATCAGCAAATGCTTCAATAAATTAATATGTTTAAAAAATTTATAGAACGTCCTGTACTCTCCACGGTGATATCTGTGTTGATCCTGATTTTAGGTGTACTTGGACTAATGTCTCTTCCTATTTCACAATACCCCAATATAGCGCCGCCTACGGTGCAGGTTTCCGCATCTTACCAGGGCGCTAATGCAGATGTGGTTTTGAACAGTGTGGTAATCCCATTAGAAGAACAGATCAATGGTGTTGAAGGGATGACTTACATGACATCAACCGCAGGTAACGATGGTTCCGCCAACATTACCGTAAACTTTGCACTGGGCACCAATCCTGATTTAGCGGCTGTTAATGTGCAGAACCGTGTGGCCCGTGCCAGTAGTTTGTTGCCACAGGAAGTAACAAGGGCTGGTGTAACCACTGCAAAACGGCAAAGCAGTAATCTGGTGATCTTTTCGCTGTACAGTGA
>JBAVMD010000089.1:0-3905 GCA_049689695.1 Chitinophagaceae bacterium
GTATTCAGCTCATTGTTTAACCAGGCGGCATAATCGCGGTATTGAATGACGAGCGGTTGCTGCTGCAAGCTCATTCCATTTACAATTGCCGTATACGTTTCATTTATTTCCTGCATCAGCTTGTGAACAGACCAGCCGTCTGCAATGATGTGGTGCAGCACGCATGCCAGTGTATAATTGCTTTTGCCTTCGCGGATCAGGCGTAGACGCAACAATCCGCAATCAGCCAGGTCAAATTCATAGTTGCATATCTCGTGCACGAGTTGCCGCGTGTGATCAGCATGCTGTGATTCTATATCCTGAAAGAATTTTTCCATCGGTATATCGGCCGCGATCTGCTGGTAAAGGTCTTCTCCCTGCAAACAAAAACCAGTGCGCAGGCTTTCATGGCGCTGCACAATGTGCTGCAGAGCGGCCTCCATTTTTTCGGTGTCGATCTTTCCCTGCAATGACCAGCTTCCTGAAATATTATAGGCTGTGTTGCCGCCATTCATCTGGCTAAGTACCCATATTCTTTTCTGTGAAGGACTCACTGCATACTGCGATGCTTCTGCTGATTTTGCTATCGCCGCAAATTGATGGCCATTGTTTACGGATATAAGCTCTGACAGCAATGCAATGGTAGGATGAGAGAAGACATTCGCTATTTCCAGCTTGCAGCCAAACTGGCGATGTACCTGCAACAGCAATTGCGTAGCCTTTAATGAATGTCCGCCCAGGGCAAAGAAATTATCCTGCCTTCCGATGCGCTTCCTGTCCAGCACCGTTTCCCAGATGGCGCAAAGCATCTCTTCTTTTTTATTGCGCGGCGCTTCATAAGCTTCTTCGCCGGCAGCATCTGGATTCGGCAATCGCTTGCGGTCGATCTTGCCGCTCGAGGTGAGCGGCATTGCATCGAGCGCAATGAATTGCGCGGGTATCATGTAAACCGGCAACTGCACGCGCAGGTACTGTTTCAGCTCGTTGTTTTGAGCTGTGGCTTCATTCCAAACTATGTATGCTCTCAGAACAGGATGTCCCTGTAATTCCTGCACCAATACCGCCGCCTGCTTTACGCCGGTGAACGACAATATCACCTGCTCTATTTCCGAGAGCTCGATGCGGTTGCCAAATAATTTTACCTGCGAGTCTTTTCTGCCCATGAATTCGAGCAGTCCGGACCCGAGCCACCTGCCGGCATCACCGGTGCGATACATTTTTCTCTCGGTTTCGAAAGGATCGGATGAGAATACAGCAGCTGTTTTTTCGGGCAGTCCTATGTAGCCTTGTCCAACGCCTACGCCGCTTACGCAGATCTCACCGGGGATCACAGGCGCACAAAATCTTCCATGCTTATCAAACACATAAATGTTCAGGTTATCAATAGGACGCCCGATCGGTATTTTCAATGATGTAAAACCATTCAGTTGGTAATCCGTGATGGTGTCCGATGCTTCGGTTGGTCCGTACGTATTAAAAAGTTTCGCGTTCGGAATGCGTTCCATCCATTTTTCAGCAACTGATCTCTTTAATTCCTCGCCGATGGTTGCAACCACCTGCAATTGCGGGAAGCGCAGTTCTGCCGCGGAGGTTTGCAATACCTGCAGCAATTCGTTCAGGTAAGTTGGCACTACCTGCATGTGTGTAATGCGCTTTGAGTGTAAGGATGCTGCCAGCAATTGAGGATCGCGCACCACAGCTGTAGGAAAAACCTGCACGTGGCCGCCAACAAGCAGCGAAGCAAACATCTGCCACATAGATATATCGAAGGTATGCGAGGCGATCTGCGCCATTCTCGTTCCACTATCAAGATTAAAACGGCGAATGCGCGAGTAAAGGTGATTGATCATTCCCTTCTGCTCCACTTTCACGCCTTTAGGCTTTCCGGTAGAACCAGAAGTATAGATGATATAGCTCAGCCATGCGTCGTTGTGCGTTATTGCAACAGGAACTGCGTTTTCTGCTTCCTGTAACTCACTGATAGAAACAGCAGGGGTGTTTGTATCAAATTTATTTGCAGCGCCTTCGTAAATAAATAGAGAGGCGCCTGCATCATCGAGAATGTAATTATTTCTTTCCGCGGGGTGAGAAGGATCGAGCGGAAGATAAATGCAGCCTGCTTTCCAGATACCCAGAATAACAGCAGGCAGGTATCTGCTCCTGCTGATGCAGGTGGCAACAATGGATTGGGGATTCAGTTGCTGTTGAAGGTGCGCAGCTATGCGGGATGATAATTGGTCCAGTGAAGCATACGAAAAACTGCCGTCCATATCGCTTACCGCCGGAGCAGCAGGAAATCTCCCTGCAGTTTCACTGAACATAGTGCAATAAGCATCATGAACAGGATATTGATTTTCATCGCCACGGCATGTTTGCAGCATTTGTTTTTTTGCAACATCCGTCATCAGTTGCAGGTCTTTCACCAATAAACCCGGCTTGCTGAAGCATTGCATCAGTATTACCTGAAGGCAGTTCAGCAACTGCTCCGCTGTATCATCACTAAACAGGCTGGCATCGTAAATAAGTCTGCATGAAAAAGCTCCCGGAATTTCATAGCATTCAAATTCGAGCTCAGCTTTGCTTGACGGAGCAGCCGCTGTCTGCAAGCCGGTAATATCATCCAATGAAAACAGTTCGTCGTTTTCAAAACGCATGTAATTGATCAATGCTTTTGAAAGAAGCGGTGCCAGGTTGGGCTGGTCCTGCAAAAGCGCATAATATGGAAACGATTGATGGTCCTGCAGATTGGATATCTGCGCATCAACCCGATGAATAATCTTTTCGATATGGTCGCTGCCATCTATATCTGTTACCAATGGCAGCGTGTTCATGAACAAGCCGGCCTGCCGGTCCCAGGCAGCGTGGTGACGGCCAGTAAGAATAAGACCGGTAGTTATCTGCTCTTGCCCGGTAAAAGCTTCGAGCAATAATTGAATAGAGGTGATAACGGGAACAGATAGATGAACCTTGAGCGATTGCGCACTTTTTATGCAATGCTTAAATGCCACATCTTCTATTCTGAACGAAATACATTTTCCGGCATAAGATTTCACAGCAGGCCTTGCATATTCCACCGGCAGGTGCAATATTTCCGCATGTTGTGATATGGATTGAAGGTATTGCCTTGATGCATCTGATTGTGAAGAACGAAGCCATTCCTGCTGCCACCAGGCATAGTCATTATATTCAAACGAAGATTTATTAATTGCACTACAATTAGTGTTATTCTTCAGCGAAGTGTATACTGCTTTTATCTGCGCCAGTATCAATTGCAATGAAATGCCATCCGCCACCAGGTGATGCACAGTGCCTGCAAGACAGGCAGCGCCTGTTGAAGAAACAAATAAGTTAAGCTTTGCCAGGATGTCGTTCTCAAGATCGAACACCCATTGCCTTTCTTTTTCAATATGTTCACGAACTGCAGATTCAAATAATTCTTCACGGATTTCGTTTACTGCAATATCAAGCGGCATGTTCTCCCTGATCACCTGCCACAATTGCCTATCCTGCTCTTTAAAATTTGTACGCAGTGATGCATGCTCTTCCATCACCCAGGTCAATGCAATAACCAGCAGGGAAGTGTCAGGCGCCGCGTGAAAATGAATTACACCTGTCATGTTGTAAGCAGCACAGGCTTCGCGTGAGCTGTTACACACAGACCATACCAGTTGTTGCTGACCGGTTGCAGGATATTTGTCAAGCTGAGGCGCCTTGGTAATGTGTACCGATTGTTTTTCCGTTACGGCCATCAAGGCCGCAAACTTTGCAACAGTCGGGTGCTTCAACAAGCTGCTTACAGCCAATTGAACCGCGCACTCCTGTTCCACCTGCGATACCAATTGCACTGCCTTAAGCGAATGTCCTCCATGTTCGAAGAAGTTATGATGGATGCCGATGGCTTCTTTTGCCAATACTTTCTTCCAGAT